>NZ_JBVHLF010000294.1:0-1002 GCF_055559155.1 Kitasatospora sp. NPDC024654 | reverse complement strand
AGTACCGCCCCGACCTTCTCAACGGCTTCATCCGCGAGACCGGCCTGATCCTCACCTCGCCCTGACGTCACCCCGAGCCGCAAGCCTCAGTTGCGTCCGCCGACCGCCTGGTGTGCTACACGCACACCGCGAGGCGCTGGATCCTCGCGCAGACCGGCCTGCACGCGCCGCTCGTCGCGGAGCCGATTCCGCACGGCGTCGACCGGCAGGTCTTCGGACCCGTCGACGCCGAGGGTTTGCCCCACCATCGGGCCGAGCGCTCACTCGCCCGGGCGGCGGCCCGTCGCCTCCTCGGCCTGGGCGACCGGGAGACGATCATCTTGAACGCGAACCGGGACACGCGGCGCAAACGACTCGAGGTGACCCTCCAGGCATTCGCCCTGGTCACCGACAAGTTTCCTGATACCCGGCTCATCCTCACCCACGGCCAACGCCTGCGCGACGACGCGCGCCACCCGCTGCTTCGGGACCGAGTCTTCATCCCCGACCGGCCACCTGACACCGACGCAGCCCTGAACCACTACTACAACAGCGCAGACGTGGGCCTGAACACCTGCACGGCGGAAGGCTGGGGCCTGATCGTCTTCGAACACGCCGCCGCGGGCGCCGCCCAAGTCATGCCCGGCCACCCCGCACTGCGCGAGATATGGGGGCAGACGGCGGTTTTCGTGCCCGTCGCGCCCTCCGAGGTCGACGGATACGGGCTGGTCGATCCCGCCGATGTCGCCGACGCGCTGCTCCCGCTGTGCCGGGACCGGGAACAAGCCGACCGGCTGGGCCGACGGGCCCAGGACCGGGCCTGCACGGCCGAGTTCGACTGGGCGAGCATCGCCCGGCGCTGGAACGCGCTGTTGCGGGACGCCGTGGCAGGCCGGGTCATGTCCCGCCGAGTGGTGTAGCCGATCTTGCCTCAGAGTGCGGTTCGCGCCGTAATGCCGGGTTTGGCGTCGCTCGATGGGGTGACATTGGGGCATCTCTGCCGGTCAGGCATTCGAGATTCGC
>NZ_JBVHLF010000293.1:0-1003 GCF_055559155.1 Kitasatospora sp. NPDC024654 | reverse complement strand
AGCTGAGGAGGTCAAGGCGAGGATCCGGGCGTTCCTGCTTGAGGAGTTGAAGCTGGAACTGTCCGAATCCAAGACCCTGATCACGCACGCCACCAGCCAGGCGGCGCGCTTCCTCGGCTACGAGATCAGGACCCAGCACGGCGACGCGAAGATCACCCGGAACCGTCGGGCGGTCAACGGCGCCATCGGCCTGTTCGTGCCCAGGACCGTCATCCGGGACAGATGCGCCCGCTACATGAGCAGAGGGAAGCCCGCCCTACGAGGCACGCTGCTGCACGACGAGGATTTCACGATCGTCGCCAAGTACGGGTCCGAGTATCGCGGGTTCGTCCAGTACTACGTTCTCGCCCAGGATGTTTTTCGCCTGGAACTACTGCGCTGGGTCATGGAGACTTCGATGCTCAAGACCCTGGCCGGGAAGCACAAGTCGACCGTCACGAAGATGGCCCGCAGATACAAGGCGGCCGTCGACACCCCTGACGGCCGGCGGACCTGCTTCCAGGTCACGGTGCAGCGCGATAACGGCAGGAAATCACTGGTCGCCCGCTTCGGCGGAATCCCGCTCAAGCGTCAGCGTACCGCCGTCATCACCGACCGACAGCCCGTCATGGCCACTGCCCGACGCAACGAGCTGATCCATCGGCTCCTCGCCGGGCAGTGTGAGATTTGCGAGGGACGCGAAGGACTGCAAGTCCACCACATCCGCAAACTCGCCGATCTCAACAAACCAGGACGGCCGGAACGGCCGCCGTGGGTACACCTGATGGCCATGCGCAAGCGAAAGACCCTCGTGGTCTGCGAGCGCTGCCACCAGGACATCCACGCTGGGCGGGGCACAGCCACCACCCGGAAATGATCACTGGAGAGCCGTGTGCGGGGAAAACTCGCCTGCACGGTTCGGGAAGGGGCCGTCGGAAAAGGACCCGAACCACGGGCACCTCGTCGGCGGCCTACTTCACTCTGTGAGGGCCGAGGGGTGAGATTCCCCTCGGCTACTCGGCAG
>NZ_JBVHLF010000292.1:0-1021 GCF_055559155.1 Kitasatospora sp. NPDC024654 | reverse complement strand
GCTAATGCTGTGCTGAGTTCGTTGTCTCCTGTTCATCGTGCTGGTCGGTCGGCTTGTTGATCCAGACCTGCTCGGGCAGGGCCGGGGGTTCGGGGTGCTTGTTGACGAAGCGCTCGGGATGGCGGGCGTAGGCGTCGGTGAGGATGTCCGCGCGGTAGTCGCGGACGTGCTGCGCGAGGCCGTGGTGCAGGTCGTGCGGGGTGTGCCAGCCGATCCCTGAGTGCCGGTGGTCGTGGTGGTACCAGTCGAAGAAGTCGCGGCACCAGTCGCGGGCGTGCGCCAGGCCGGTGAAGCGGTCGGGAAAGTCGGGCCGGTACTTGAGGGTCTTGTACTGGGCCTCGGAGTAAGGATTGTCGTTGCTCACCTTCGGCCGGGAGTGCGACCTTGTGACGCCGAGGTCGGCCATCAGCACGGCCACGGACTTGGCGGTCTGGATCGCGCCGCGGTCCGAGTGGATCGTCAACTGGCCCTCGGGAACCTGCTGTTTCTCCTGGGCCTCGCGGATGAACTGCCGGGCGAGCTCCTCGCTCTCGCAGGTGGTGACCATCCAGGCCACCGTGTAGCGGCTGTATATGTCGATCATCGTGTAGAGGAAGTAGAAGACCCGGGGCTCGGGGCCGCGCAGTTTGGTCACGTCCCAGGACCACACGGTGTTCACGGCGTCCGCCATCAACTCCGGTTTCTTGCGGGGCGGGTGGACCGCTTGCCGGCGGCGTTCGCGGACTTCGTCGCGCTCGCGCAGCAGGCGGTACATCGTCGAGGCCGAGCACAGGTAGACGCCCTCGTCCAGCAGCGTCGCGTAGATCTCCTCCGGTGCGGTGTCGACGAACCGCTCGCTGTGGAGTACGGCCAGGACCTCGTCCCGCTCGGCCCAGGACAGGGCCTTGGGGTGCGGTTTCGGCTCCCGCTTCGGCCTCGGCGGGGCCGGGCTCTGGCGGTGGTGGGCGTACCAGGTGGGCCGATTCACCCCGACCGCCCGGCACGCGCCGGCCCTGCCGACCAGCGGCGCCAACTCCTCCAA
>NZ_JBVHLF010000291.1:0-1031 GCF_055559155.1 Kitasatospora sp. NPDC024654 | reverse complement strand
TCGCACCCCGCGACGCGCCTCACGTAGGGAGATACCGTCATGCGTTCCATCGTGCATTCCGTCATCCCGCCCAGCCCCTTCCCGTCCGGACGCGCCCTGACCGGGGGAGAGGTGACGGTCGTGGTGGTCATCATGGTCCTCGCCGCCCTCCTCGTGATCGGCGGCCAGACGATGGCCGCCACCCTTCAGTTCCTGGGCGGCGTGGTCTTCCTGGCCTGCCGCACCGTCAAGGGCCTGCGTGACACCCGCCCGGGCACCCCGATCACGGGTATCTGACAGGGCCCGGCATGGGACGGCGCGAGAGCGCCGTCGCCGCGGAGACCCGACAGTCCGAAGCGCTGGCGCTGTGGCTGCGCGAGCAGCGCCAGCGCGCCGGACTCACCTACGCGGCGATGGCCACCATCACCTCCTACAGCACCTCGATGCTCTCCCGGGCCGCCAGCGGCCGCATGCTCCCGTCCTGGCGGATCGTGGAGGAGTTCACCAAGGCCTGCGGCGGCGACCTGGCCGAGGCCAAACAACGCTGGCGCAAAGCGCGCTGGGCCGAGCAGAAACGCCGCCGGGCCAGCGCCGGAGATCTCGCCCAGGCCGTCGGCGACCTCTACAGCCACCGCCTCGTCCACCCCGAGATCATCGAGACCTTCGCCCAGCTCTCCCGAGCGATGATCGAACTACGCGCCAAGTACGGCCAACCCTCCGACACCGAACTCCAACGCTTGGCCGGCCGCACCCTCGACGGAGAGCACCGCCTGCCCCGCAGCAGCCTCGGCGCGATCCTGCGCGGCGAGATCCTGCCCCTGCGCCGACACGTCACCGCCTTCACCGAAGCCCTGGGCCTGCCACCACGCGTGGTCACCCAGTGGGAAGAAGCCTGGGAACGCGCCCGCGCCTCCAAGCTCCGCCCCGCCACGCCCAGAGCCCCCGGCCGGTCCCCGGAGACGAACGAGGCCGTCCGTCCCCGTTCGTGGATCCGCATCAACATCCCCGTCGAGCCCATCCCCGGCGGGCCCATCCCCGGCCCGAGCATTCCC
>NZ_JBVHLF010000290.1:0-1039 GCF_055559155.1 Kitasatospora sp. NPDC024654 | reverse complement strand
GGCGCGGTAGATGTTGTAGCCCCAGAAGCCGGTGCCGCCGGAGTACAGGGACTCCAGGCTGGACAGCGAGGGGCCGCCGGCGTTGGTGGCGTCCGGCCAGGTCAGCGAGACCGAGCCGTTCGCGCCGACGGTGACCTGCTGCGGGGTGGAGGGCTCCGACTCACCGTAGGCGGTGGCGGCGGTGATCTCGTAGCTGTAGCCGCCGGCCGCCAGCGAGCCGCCGGTGCCCGCGGTCGGCGCGTTGGCCGGCTGCGGCCCGCCGACCTGGCAGCCCAGGTACATGTGCGACCAGGTGTGCGTGATCCAGTTGAAGTCGGCCTGCTGCTTGAGCAGCTCGTTGACGAAGGCGGAGTCGTTCGGGTAGCCGCTGTCCACCGTCTGGCCCGGGTCGGTGAAGGTCTGGCCGTTCACCGTGGTGCTGCCGGAGCAGTTGGCGCTGGACTCCTCGCCCGTGGTGGGCGCGGTGCAGGCGCCGATCGCGTTGAACGCGAACTCCAGCTTGACGCCGGTCTGCTTCTCCCAGTTGGCCACGTAGTCCACGTCGGCCGCGCTCATCTGCTCGTCCGGCGGGCCGTCGGCCGCGTTGCCGCCGACGCCGGGCGGGCAGAGCACGTCGTTCGGGTCGGTGGCGCCCGGCGTGCACTGGTACTGCCGGCTCCACTCGTTGTCCGAGATGAAGAAGTCGTCCACGTCCTGGCCGAAGTAGTTCCGGTACAGGCCGAGATGGGTGTTCTGGGTGACCCAGTTGATCAGGCCCGGCGCCAGCAGCAGCCAGGGCAGCATGGTGGAGCTGTAGTTGAAGTTGAGCGACAGCTCGGAGACGCCGGCCTGGGCGTCCGTGCTGGGATGCTGGTAGACCGAGGCCAGCAGCTGACCGGCCGAGTTCTGCAGCCAAGGGGTCACCGGGGCGCCGGAGTTGGCGGTCGCCGGGTAGCCGTAGGAGCCGCTCTCGAACGGCACCGGACCCTTGAGCTCGGGCAGTTGGGCCAACGCGGCGGCGGTGAGCTGGGCCGTACCGGAGACCGCTCCGGAGCTCGCC
>NZ_JBVHLF010000289.1:0-1043 GCF_055559155.1 Kitasatospora sp. NPDC024654 | reverse complement strand
GCTAGGGTCGTCGCGATGAGCGAGTACCAGTACTACGAGTTCCTGGCGATCGACCGGCCGCTGACCCGCGAGGAGCAGGAGCAGCTGCGGTCGCTGTCCACCCGGGCCCGGATCACCGCGACCAGCTTCACCAATGAATATCAGTGGGGCAACTTCCGCGGTGACCCTCGGCGGATGGTGGAGCGGTACTACGACGCCCACCTCTACCTGACCAACTGGGGCACCCATCAGGTGATCCTGCGCCTGCCCAAGGGGCAGCTCCCGCTGCGGGCGCTGGAGCCGTACTGCTTCGACGAGTGCGTCGAGGCGTGGACGACCAGGACCCACCTCGTCCTGGACCTGCGCAGCGAGGACGAGGGCGGGGACTGGGAGGAGGGCGCCGAGGACTCGCTCGGTGCCATCGCCGGGGTGCGGGCCGAGCTGGCCGCCGGGGACCACCGCGCCCTGTACCTCGCATGGCTGTCCGCCATCGGCGCCTGGGCGCTCCAGGAGGACGACGAGGAGGCCTACCGGGCGGCGGTCGAGCCCCCGGTCCCGGCCGGGCTCGACCGGCTCACCGCACCGCAGCGGGCGCTCGCGGACTTCCTGCGGGTCGACGCCGACCTGCTGGCGGTCGCCGCCCAGGCCAGCCCGCCCGCCCCCGCACCTCGGAAGAGGCCCGGGAAGAAGGAACTGGCGCCGCTGATCGCCGCACTTCCCGAGAACGAGAAGGACGACCTCCTGCTGCGCCTCGCGCTGGGTGACGAGCCTCAGCTGGGAGCCGAACTCCTGCGCAGGCTGCGTGGCGAACCGTCCGCCGCCGTGACTGTGCCGGGGCAGCGCTCCGCCGCGGAACTGCTGGACGCGGCGCATGCGCGAGTCACGGAACGCCGACAGCGCGCCGAGCGGGTTCGAACCGAGGCGCGAGCGAAGAAGCTGACCGCTCTGGCCGCCGAGGAGGAAGCGATCTGGCGCGAGGTCGAGGACCACGTCGCCCGGAAGCAGACGGCCCGCTATGACACCGCCGTCGCTCTCCTGGTCGAGCTCCGTGACGCCTGTGACCA
>NZ_JBVHLF010000288.1:0-1050 GCF_055559155.1 Kitasatospora sp. NPDC024654 | reverse complement strand
TCCAGGCGGACAGGGTGCCGCCGTAGGACTGGCCGAAGGCGGCGCCGTTGACGGTGGTTCCGCTCGGCACGGTGACCGGGACGTTGACCGAGCCGGAGCCGGTGTTGCTGATCACGACCTGGCCGTTCTGCACCGAGGCGGTGACCGAGCCGGCCTTCTCGGCGGCGGCCCAGGCGGCCGAGTCACCGAGGGTCTGCGAGGTGGTCGCGTCGGTCATCTGGACCAGTGGCGTGGTGTACCAGCTGTTGTACTGCGCCAGCATGTCGTTGATCAGGCTGAGCAGCGTGTAGCCGTAGTCGGAGGTGACGCCGTTGACGGTCTGGGTGGCCGGGCCGATCAGGTTGGTCTGGTGGGCGTAGTTCATCCGCGGGTCGTCGTTCAGCACGTGGCCGAGCATGATCCGGGACTCGCTGGCGAGCACCTGCGCCTCGGTGGCCGCGGTGGTGGTGCAGGTGGTGGAGGGCGTGTCCGCGCACTTGCCGGTCTCGTTCGGGTACTGCGGGTCGTTCATCGAGGAGCCCTGGGCCACGTAGGCGGTGTTGTACTCGCTGAGCTCGTCGGGCCAGTTGGCGGCGTTGTAGTAGATGTTGCTCGGGTAGCGCGGCGCGGAGTCCGCGGTGTTGCTCGCGCCGGAGGCCGAGGTCCCCTGGATGGTGTAGCTCTGCGGCTGGCGCGAGGCGTCGGTGCCGAAGACGCCGATCCCCATGTCCGCCATCGCCTTCGGCATGTTGGGGTTCTCCAGGCCGGAGTGCTCGCCGGTGACCAGGTTGGCGCTGCTCCAGTTGGTCAGGCCGTTGTTGGCGGCGAAGGCGTCGTCCAGGCCGATCTCCTGCTCGATGCTGGAGTCCGGCTGGGTGCTGGTGGCCGGCAGCCAGGCGGCGCTCGAGGAGCAGTCGATGCCCGGGTCGGTGGCGGTCGGGAAGGTGCTGGTGCTGCCCGGGCCGCCGCCGGGGGTGGCCGCCCCGGTGTCGGTGAAGGAGTAGCTGGTGGTGGCGCCGGTCGGGTCCTCCTTGACCTGGCCGACCAGGCCGAAGCTGGTCGAGCCGGCCG
>NZ_JBVHLF010000287.1:0-1051 GCF_055559155.1 Kitasatospora sp. NPDC024654 | reverse complement strand
ACGCTCCGCCGCCGCCACCAAATTGAGGCCAGGCGACATCACTTCCGTCGGCGCATGCGCCTCCAGATGATGCAGATCTAGCCCTGTAGTACTAGTTCGTAGTAGCCTTCGAGAGCATCAGAGCGTCGCTGTGAGCTGGTGACCTGCGACTTCTCGCCCGTCTGATGCAATTCCCGAGGGTTGTTGTAGCCCATGGTGGTGTTGATGTTCTTGTGTCCGCAGATCATCTGGGCGATATGGGGCGGAAGGCCGCTCAGTAGCGCGTCGGTGACGAAGATTCTTCGGAAGTCGTGGGGCTGGTAGTGCAGGGGTTGACCCGTGGCGTCGGTCAGCCTGGAGACATCGATCAGCTCGTTGAGTGACTTGCGGATCGCGGTTGCTGAGACGGCGCGGTCCTGGCCGCCGTATCGCCACTGGAACAGCACCGGCATCGGAGAGTTCCAGACCTTCTCCCCAGGGTCGTAGGACTCAACGAGGGGGATACGCCCGGAGGCGTCCCTGACCCTGCTGACGATCGTGCTGAGCACGTCAGCCAGTTCTGGAGTGACAAGAAGGAGGCGTTCCTCGTCGGTCTTGGAGGGGGCGATCTGCAGCAGCGGAACGAGTTCGTCAGTGGTCGGCAGCCTGTATTGGACAATGCTGTGGTGACTGACCTCCAGCATCTCCTCGATGCGGACGCCGGTATACCGGAGGAACTCCACCGAGGCCCATGCCCAAAACGCCCGTTGCTCGGCCTGCGCCAGGTGCCAGCGCCGGCCGCAGGAGTCGTAGGCGATGGATGCCGTGGCAGCATGGGTGGAGCTGCTGCCCACCGCCTTGGTGAAGGTCTCCCCGAGGACGGTGAAGGCAGCGCCAGGATCAGCGGCGCGGACGGCGTCAAGACGTTGCCTGGCCTCCTCGAGCCGTTGGGCCGCTGCTCGAAGCAGTGTCGGAAGCACAGGGAGGCGTTCGCGGGTCAGGGCTGATGCGTTCTCAGCTCGTGAGACCGAGCAGGTCGAGCGCGTGATCGGCGTGTGACCGGTAGTGGTCGGTCGCGGCAGCGATGTTGGTC
>NZ_JBVHLF010000286.1:0-1065 GCF_055559155.1 Kitasatospora sp. NPDC024654 | reverse complement strand
ACAGCTCGCGGAGGTCCGGGCCGAGCGCGACGAACTCGCCATCGCGGAACGGGTCTGGCAGCGGATGGCCGAACAGCTCGCCGCCGAGACGGCCGCGGCCGAGCCGGTGACCGCGCAGGTCGCAGGCCGTGCGGTGCTGCTGGTCCCGCATCGCGGGCCCGGCGTAGGTGAGGACGCGCTGCCGCCGGAGTACCAGCGCATCCTCACCATCGTGCGCCTGGCCGGGGCGCCGGTGGCGGTCAAACAGGTCGGCGCGGGGCTGGGGCTGGAGGTGGTGGTGCGGGGCAAGCTGGAGCCGCTGCGCGGGAAGCTGTCCAAGCTCGCCGGGAGGGGCTGGCTGCGGAAACTGCCCGATGGCCGCTTCACCGCACGTCTGTGATCCGGGACGTGACGCGGTGATGGGGCTCGCGGTGAGTGCTACCCGGTCCCCTCATCAGGTGGGCGGTGCGAGCAGGGCATGGAGGTGCTCATCGTGCAGGTGCCCGTCACCGAAGAGCTTGGGCTGGGGCAGGGTGGCCTCAAGGTCGAAGCCCGCCTTCTGGGCGACCCGACAGGAGGCGATGTTCTCGATGGCGTGAGTGAGCACGATACGGCGCAGGCCGAGGTCGTTCAGGGCCCAGCCGGCGACGCTGCGGAGGGCGGCGGTGGCAACGCCCTGGCCGCGGGTCCAGCCAGCGACGCGGTATCCCACCCTGGCTGCGGAGTTCACGTGGTCGATGCTGTGCGGGGAGATATTGCCGGCGTAGCGGCCGGTGTCGTGATGGAGGATCGAGAAGGTTGCGTGGCTCCCGTCGGACCAGTCCGCTCCGGCGAGACAGTCCTGGGTCGCGGATGCTTCGTCGGTGATCTGGCAGCGGGGGTTCCAGAGCTGGACGTCCGGATCGAGACCGAGGGCAAGGACTTCTGGCAGTTCGTTCAAGCTCGGGGGGCGAAGCAAGAACTCACCGGCTGCAAGAACGACGGGGCTCAGTAGATAGCTGGACACGCGCCGATCATGCCAGGCAGGAGGTCCGACGACACCCTGAGCGGCGAACATGAGCGCGCGGGTCTGTCCTCTCACCGAGC
>NZ_JBVHLF010000285.1:0-1070 GCF_055559155.1 Kitasatospora sp. NPDC024654 | reverse complement strand
AAGAAACTGACGACCCAGGCCGGCGATCTGGACCTGGCGATCCCCAAGCTGCGGTCGGGCAGCTTCTTCCCCGCGCTGCTGGAGCGGCGCCGCCGGATCGACCAGGCGCTGTACGCGGTCATCATGGAGGCCTACGTCCACGGCGTGTCCACCCGATCGGTCGATGACCTGGTCAAGGCCCTCGGCGCGGACACCGGCATCTCCAAAAGCGAGGTCTCGCGGATCTGCCGGGACCTGGACGGGCAGTTGACCGCGTTCCGCGGCCGGCCCCTGGATCACGTCCGCTTCCCCTATGTCTACCTGGACGCGACCTACTGCAAGGCCAGAGTCGAGCACCAGATCGTGTCCCGAGCCGTGGTGATCGCCACCGGGATCACCGAGGACGGCGGCCGTGAGGTGCTGGGGGTGATGGTCGGTGACAGCGAGACCGAGGTGTTCTGGACCGAGTTCCTGCGTTCCTTGCGCGAACGCGGTCTGACCGGGGTCAAGCTCGTCATCGGTGACCATCACTCCGGACTGGTCAAGGCCATCCGCAAGGTCATGCTCGGGGCCGCCTACCAAAGATGCAGGGTTCACTTCCTGCGCAATGTGTTCAACGCGATCGGTAGGGAGGCAGCGGAGATGGTCGCCGCGACTATCCGCACGATCTTCGCCCAGCCCACCGCCGAGGCGGTCCGCACCCAGCTCGACACCGTCGCCGACATGCTCGGCACGCAATTCCCCAAGGTCAGAGCGATGCTGCTGGAGGCGAAGGACGACCTGACCGCCTTCGCGGTCTTCCCGGAGCGACATTGGAAGAAAATTCAGTCCACGAACCCTCTTGAGCGGCTCAACCGCGAGGTCAAACGCCGGACCGACGTCGTCCAGGTCTTCCCGAACGACGACGCGCTACTGCGGCTGGTCACCGCCGTGCTCTTCGAGCTCCACGACGAGTGGATCGCCTTCCCCCGCCGCTACCTGCCCGAGGGCAGCATGGACCAGCTCTACCCAGCCAAGCTCCCCGAAAGCGCCCCCGCACTACCCAACACGCCCACCGAGTGATCGGCTACACCACCAAGTGGGACACGACC
>NZ_JBVHLF010000284.1:0-1071 GCF_055559155.1 Kitasatospora sp. NPDC024654 | reverse complement strand
ACCGTGCGTAACAGTCTCCCGTTACACGGCTCGTGCCGCTCTGATCGTCAGATCACCATGGCGGACACGCTGATGCGCCACTGTGCGAACATGCGGGGGTATCGCCGAGCGATCTCCCACAGCTTCGCCAGGGCCCTGCGCTTGGCCGCGAGCCGTTTGTACTTCTGACGGATCCAGCGCACCAGGTAGGCATTGATGCGCATCGCGAAGGGTTCCAACTCCCACGGCCGAAACCGGCCGTAGTAGTTGACCCAGCCCGCCACGACGGGGTTGACCTCACGCGCGAGCTGGACGAAGGACAGACCGGTGCGGGTGTGCAGGTGCCAGGACCGCACCTCCCGACCGATCCTGGTCAGGGCCTCCCTGCTGATCGCCGGTTCGAACGACAGGAACTGCCTGCCGTCCGGGGTCCGGTTTTTCCTGGCGCGGAACGTGTAACCGAGGAACGTGAACGCTTCGTGCTCGTAAGAGCCTCGGCGTACTTGGTCCTTGCAGTAGACGATCCGGGTCTTGTCGGGATGCAGCCGCAGCCCCACCTCGGCCAGCCTGTTCCCCAGCGCCGCCAGGACCTCGCGGGCCTGGCGTTCAGTGACGCAGTGCAGCACCGCGTCGTCCGCGTAACGTTCGAACCAGACGGTCGGGAACTCCCGGACCATCCAGCTGTCGAACGCGTAGTGCAAGAACAGGTTCGCCAGGACGGGAGACACCGGGGCGCCCTGCGGCGTCCCGCGCTCCCGCTGCCGCGGGGTGCCATCGGGCATGACGAGCGGGGCGGCGAGCCACCTACGCACGTACAAGTTCACCCAGACGGCGTCGGTGTGAGCCTCCATGGCCTTGACGAGCAGGTCCCAAGGCACGCTGTCGAAGAATTTCTGGATATCGAGCTCGATCACCCAGTCACGCTTCCAGCAGCGTTCCCTGCATTTCCCTACTGCGTCCAGGGCAGACCGTCCGGGTCGGTATCCATAGCTGTCCGGATGGAAAACAGGTTCCACCCGTCGCATGAGATACCGGGCCACAACGGTTTGCGCCACCCGGTCGGCGACAGCGGGAATGCCGAGCATTCTCGTG
>NZ_JBVHLF010000283.1:0-1074 GCF_055559155.1 Kitasatospora sp. NPDC024654 | reverse complement strand
CTAGACAAGCCGGATCATCGCAGGTGGCAGGGCACCTTTCCCATGCCGTGACAAACAGTCACCGATCAACAGTGACGTGATGAAACATCGAGGCCGGAGGCGTAGGTGACCCGTCCGCCGAAGTGGGCGCGGACTGTTGCGGCGGCTTCGGCGAGGAAGGCGTTGAGCCGCTCTGGGACTGGCCCGAGGGAGGCCCACCATTCCATGTCAGCCGTTCCGGATCGCGGCCGGAGATGCGCACGGCGTCACAGTGCAGCTCGCCGGCGATCACCGCCATGTCGCGGCGGACCGCTTCGGGGAGGAAGGTCTTGCGGGATAGTGCGTCGCCGGGGAGGAATCCGGTGTCGTAGTTGATGCCGCGTGCGCGCATGTCACCGTTCCTTTGCGTGGTAGAGCCCGTTTTCCAGCAGGTCGAAGGCGAGCTCGACGTCCTTGGCCAGGGCGCGGCCCGCTTCCTGTGGCGGTGCGCCGCTGAGCAGGCGGTGGAAGTAGGACTCCTGGAGGGTGAGCAGGGACGCGGCGATCTGAGCCGCCATGAGTGCGGCCGCGGTCTCGCCGTGCTGCTCGGCCAAGGCCCGGGCCAGCGCCTGACGCTGTTGGTAGAGCAGACTGTTGGCGGCAGTGCTGAGCGTGGGGCTGTCGTGGATCACGCGCATCTGGGCGATCAGCACCTCGTGGTTCGCCGGTGTCGTCTGCCGGATGGCGAATGCACGGTAGTGGGCCCGCAGGGCCATGAGGGGGGAGTCGCCCGGTTGCCGCCGGGCGACGATCCCGGCCGGATCGTCCTCACCCACGCCCTGGAGCGCGAGGGACTCCTTGGTGGGGAAATACGTGAACAGCGTTGCCTTGGCCACTTCGGCGGCTTCGGCGATCTCGTTGACCGTCACCGCGTCGAAGCCGCGCTCGGCGAACAGCCTCAACGCCACAGCGGCGATCCGCTGCCGGGTTTGTTCCTTCGTGACTGATTTGGTGATCAGGCCGGGGTGGGGATCCAGGCTCCTCGGCCGTCGAAGAGCCGGGTGATGGCGTCGAGCAGGTTGCGGCCCTGCTTGGCGGCGGTGGATAGGTAGCCGC
>NZ_JBVHLF010000282.1:0-1083 GCF_055559155.1 Kitasatospora sp. NPDC024654 | reverse complement strand
CCGCCGGAGATCTTCTGCTGGATCTTGGCCATCCGGATGGCTTGCTCGGATGTGTTGTTGTCGAAGGGCACCCGCCAGTCGAAGGCGAACCGGAGCACCTGGTCGCGTTCCGCGTCGAGGCGGTCGAGCAGGTTGGCGGCCTTGGACCGCTTGCGTCGCGGGTCACCGGGGGCGCGGGCTGGGTGCAGTGCCCGTCCGACCGCGATGATCTCCTCATAGCGGGCGGCGAGGCATTCGAGTGCGTCCACGGTGAACCCGGTGGCGTGCGGATACGCGTCCTGGACGGTCTTGATCTCGTCCCAGGTGTCCACCAGCAGCCCCGCGAGTTCCCCGGCCCAGGTCTCGGGGCGATCCGCGGGCGTGTTCTCCACGACGGCGGCCAGTTCGCGCAGGTGGTGCGCGTTGCACAGAGCATGAACAGCGCCGGTGTAGGTCTTGTAGGGCTTCCAGCCGTCGTGGACCGCGACACCGGTGAAGCCTGGCAGCACTCCCATCGCCTCGAACGCCTGCACACCGCGCTTCGTGTGGACCTGGTAGAGCGTCAACGAGCGGGTGCGGGCGGTGTGCACCCAGCAGGTGCGCCCTGCGATGCGGGTGCCGGTCTCGTCGAAGCCGACCACTTCGCATTCGGTGAGCTGCCCGCGCACGGCCTCGGTGTGCGGGGCGAGGGCGTCGGCGGCCTGCCCGGCCCACCCGAGCAGGGTCGCGGTGACCACGTCGGCGCCGATGACGTCGGCGAGCAGTTCGGCGCACCGCTCGTAGGGCAGGTGCTGTCGGGTGAGCAGGTAGACGGCCAAGCTCTTCAGCCGCGGCCCGTACTGGGCCGGGGCCGCGGGGGCGCCGGCCGGGGCGGCGGCGGTGACCTGCCCGCACGCGCAGCGGCGGTGCTCGATGCGGTGCTCGGTCACCCGCAGACGGATCTCGGGCAGGTCGAAGACCTGCCGCCGCTCGATGGAGACCACCTCGGCCGCCGTGAGGTCGCCCGCACAACCCCGGCAGGCGGCCGGGACGTGAACCTCGACCGCATCCGGCTCCACGACCTGCATCAGCGCGCCCCCGGCACCGCCGCGCGGCTTACCCGGG
>NZ_JBVHLF010000281.1:0-1092 GCF_055559155.1 Kitasatospora sp. NPDC024654 | reverse complement strand
GCAGGTTCTTGATCATCACAATCAGAAACCTACGCAGGGTGCGGCGTTCGTTATCTCATGACACGAACCGACCCACACATGCGAGCGAAGAGCCGTAAAAAAGAACGGCTCTTCCAAGACTTTCGTAGCCGGTGATCGGCGGCTCCTATTGTTCAGTTGAGCAGGATGCGGTGGCGCAGGAAGCGGAAGCTGATCGGCCGTACATCTGGCGCTTACTGATCATTTCAGAATGAGGTTCGGAGTCGTCGCAGGCAGATGATGCTGCAAGCGAGTTGAAGCAGGCCCAGGTGGAGGTCGCCGCGTATCTCGTAGCGGATCCGCAGGCGCTTGAACTGGTGGAGCCAGGCGTTGTTCAGCCAGGCGCCCAGGGACAGCCCCTCCGCTGTCTTGCGCGTGCGCGGGACTTTCGCGCGTCCCTCCCGTTCGACGAACACGGCGACACCAGGCCCTGCTGGAACCGGTCCGCCCGCGACACCTTCGGCTTCGCCGCGGCCATCGCCCGCGTGGCCGCCAGGTTCCAGCGGGGCCTCGCTGCCCTCGAGGCCTTCGTTGAGCGGGGGACACACGAAGGTCCCACGCATTTCAGTCCGCATGTGGGCGGCGATAGCATCGTCGTTCATTCAGGGATGGGGAGAGGAATCAGAGGCGTGGAGAAGCTTCCGAGCCTGCGTGTCGGGGCGACCGAACGGGATCGCGCGATTGAGTCGCTGAGCGAGCACATGGCGGCCGAGCGCCTCACCCCGTCCGAATTCGAAACACGTATGGAACGGGCGCACGCCGCCGTCTCGGAGGCAGACCTGCGGGCGCTCTTCGACGACCTGCCCGCTCCCGGTTGGGACGGCGGTGGAGCATCCGCGGGCCGGGAGGCGGGCAACCGGCTCGCGTCCGCCTCCCGCGCCCGGTTTGGCATAGCCTCAGGCGGGCGCGTGGCCGCGCTCTCCAGTGCCCTGCTTCCCGCGAGCGGGGCGACGGCCACCGCTCTGGCACTGGGCCCCCAGCCTCGATGTTTCATCACGTCACTGTTGATCGGTGACTGTTTGTCACGGCATGGGAAAGGTGCCCTGCCACCTGCGATGATCCGGCTTGTCTAGG
>NZ_JBVHLF010000280.1:0-1101 GCF_055559155.1 Kitasatospora sp. NPDC024654 | reverse complement strand
CAGGGCTGATGCGTTCTCAGCTCGTGAGACCGAGCAGGTCGAGCGCGTGATCGGCGTGTGACCGGTAGTGGTCGGTCGCGGCAGCGATGTTGGTCCAGCCGGTCAGGCGCATGAGGCCGATGGCGAGGTTGCGCAGGGTGGCCATGGCTCGGGGCGTGGTGCCGGTGCGGACGCGGGAGGCGTCCTCGGCGAAGGTGACGTCGCGAATGTGGTGCAGCGCCTCGATCGACCAGTGGTTCTGGATCAGTTGCGCGAGCTGTCCGGGGGTCGCCTGGTCGGCGGTCAGGCTGGTGACCGCGTAGATGGTCTTGACGGTGGTCTTGCCGGTCTTGCGGTTGGTGCGGCGACGCTTGATCTCGATGGCCTGGACGGCGTGGGGGAACAGTAGGCCGGGCTGGACGGTGCAGACCTTCAGTCGACGGACCTCGCGGCGGCCGTGGCCAGAGCCGTCGGTGCGGTCCAGCAGCGGAATCTCGCACCAGGGCAGCTTCTTCAGTTGCTTGCGCAGCTTCTTCTGATTGCCCTTCACCACGAGGAGGTAGTGGGCGTGCTTGTCCTGGACCAGGTAGCGGGCGTGCTCGCGCTGGGTGTGCATCGCGTCCGCGGTCACCACGATCCCGCGCAGATCGAGTCCTTCCAGCAGCGGGGCGAAGGCGGGGATTTCGTTGCTCTTGGCCTCGACCTGGCGTTGCGCGATGACGGTCTGGCTCTCGTGGAGGGCGGCGGCCAGCAGGTGGATGGCGTTGCCGTCGGTGCGGCTGCCGCGCACGGTCTTGCCGTCCACGGCCAGGCCCACCAGTTCCTGGTCGGTGAGGGGGTCGGCGGCCTGGGTGGCGAGGTAGGCGCCGACCGCGTCGTCGAAGGCGTCCCCATCGAGTTTGGCCAGGAGCCGGCCCAGGGTGGTGGCGGCCGGCGTCGACTCCGCCAGGCCGAGACGGTCCGTCAGTTCCCGGTCGCAGCCGGCCGCGAACCGTGCGATCCGCGCCAGCGAACTGGCCCCGCTCAGCACCGCGACCACGCATAGGGCGAGCATCGGCCCGAGCCGGTAGCGGCAGCCCCGGCGACGGCGTGGGTCAGGCACCAGCTCCAGGACCTGGGCCA
>NZ_JBVHLF010000279.1:0-1120 GCF_055559155.1 Kitasatospora sp. NPDC024654 | reverse complement strand
GCGAGCCCGGTCGCGACGTGTGTCTTGCCGGTGCCCGGCGGTCCCAGGAAAACGGCGTTCTCCTTGGCCGCTATGAAGTCCAATGTTCCCAGATGCGCGAGTTGTTGGCGCGTCAGACCACGCAGATGGGTGAGATCCAGTTCCTCGATGGTCTTGATGGCGGGGAAGCGGGCGGCGCGGATGCGGCCCTCGCCGCCGTGGCTGTCGCGGGCGGAGACTTCGCGCTGGAGGCAGGCGACCAGGTATTCGAGGTGGGTCCAGGACTCGGCGTGGGCGCGTTCGGCCAGCCGCTCGGCGGCATCCAGCAGCGCGGGTGCCTTCATCGCGCGGGCGAGGAAGGCCAGGTCGGCGGCGGTCTGCCGGCCGGTGCGGGCCGCCTGGCCGTCGGGCTTGGCCGCATCGGCGCTGGCAGTGCTGGAGGTTGCGGTGGTGCGGGCCATCAGGTGTCCTCCTTCCCGGCGCCGCCCTCGATGAGGGTGAACATGCGGTCGTAGGTGTCCAGTTCACGTTGTTCGACCTCGATGCCGAGGCTGTCGGGGGCCAGCATCGCGGCGCGGGCGGTGGCCGCCCGCGCGGCGGCCTGCTGGTGGATGACCTCGCCGCGCAGGAGGTCGGCCGCGGCGGCGTGCTCGGGGTCGGTCAGGCTCTGGTGCCTGGCCCAGCACCGGGTGTGGCGGGCCACGATGTCGTTGCCGGCGATGACGGTGACCTCCTCGTTGTCCGCCCGGACCATCACCGTCCGCCCGATCGCGCGCGGGTGAACGGAGTAGTCGTTAGTGTCGACGCGGACGTAGTGGTCGCGGCCGATGCGGGTGTGAAAACGCCACCAGTGCGGGGGTGAGACGGGCGGGACGGGCAACATCGCGGCGCGGTCCGCCTCCCAGCGGTCCACCGGCCGGGCGTCGATCGAGCGGTGCTGGCGCCGGTTGGCGATCTGCAGCCAGGCCGAAAGCTGGGTGTTGAAGTCGTCGGGGCCGGTGAAGACCCGGCCGGGCAGGAAGCTGGTTTCCAGGTAGCCGTTGGCGCGCTCGACCAGGCCCTTCGCTTCCGGATCACGCGGCCGGCACAAGATCACTCTGACGGCGAGCAGTCCGGCGAACGCGGCGAACTCGGATGTCAG
>NZ_JBVHLF010000278.1:0-1143 GCF_055559155.1 Kitasatospora sp. NPDC024654 | reverse complement strand
TTGGGAGGGTTGCGTGGTGTGACCAGGCGGTGGCCTCGTCGTAGAGGGTGCGGGTCTTGAGGCAGCCGTGGAGGATGCCGACGAGGCGGTTGCCGAGCTGGCGCAGGGCGGGGTTGTAGTCCAGGTCCCGGGCGCGCTGTTTGTCGTAGTAGCGGCGGGCGCCGGGTGATCTCTGCAACGAGCAGAACGCCTGGCGTTGCAGGGCATCCGCGAGCCGGTTGTTGCGCACGAAGCGGGCCTGGACGGAGTGGACCTTTCCGGAGGCGCGGGTGATCGGGCTGGTTCCGGCGTAGTTCTTGCGGGCCTTAGCGGTGGTGTAGCGGGTGGGGTCGTCGCCGAACTCGGCCAGCACCCGGGCGCCGGTGATCTCGCCGATGCCGGGCATCGACAGGTAGATCTCAGCGTCCGGGTGCGCGAGAAAATGCGCGCTCACCTGCTCTTCCAGCACCTGTATCTGCTCGTTCAGCGCGATCAGCAGCCTCGCGTGCGCACCCGCGGCCGCGCCGTAGGCGGCGGTCACCGGCGCGGGCAGGCCGAGCTGGGGCTCACGCAATGCGGCCTGGATCGCGCCGGCCTTCTGGTCCCGGTCACGGCGCCGATGGCGGGCCAGGACCGCGGTGATCTGCGACTTCGTCAACCGGGCCGCTTCTTCGGGCGTGGGGGCCTTGATCAGCAGCTCCATCGCATCGGTGCTGGTCAGTTCCAGACCGGCATAGGCGGTCAGGGCTCCGGGGAAGTACTCCCGCAGAGTGCTCCGCAGCCGCTGGAAGGTGCGGGTGCGCTCCCAGATCAGGGTCTGGTGGGCGCGGGCGACCACGCGGACGGCCTGGGCCTGGTCGCTGTCCCCGGCGATCGGCCGCAGCTGGTCGCGGTCAATGCGGACCATGTCCGCCAGCGCGTGCGCGTCGCCCTTGTCGCTCTTGGCCCCCGAGGTGGCGTACCGCTCCTTGAACCGGGCCGCCTGCCTGGGGTTGATCGCATAGACCTGGTAGCCGGCCGCGATCAGCGCCTGCACCCACGGACCCCGGTCGGTCTCGATCCCGACCATCACCCGCCCGGGCTCCAGGTCATCGCCGCCGTGCCGGGCAATCAGGGCGTGCAGCCTCGCGATACCATCAACTCCTTCTGGCAGCCGTGCTGTTG
>NZ_JBVHLF010000277.1:0-1176 GCF_055559155.1 Kitasatospora sp. NPDC024654 | reverse complement strand
GTACTCAGGTTGAACTGACAGTGTCTTCAGGGCTACTGACTGTCCATGATCCCTGCGGTATGCCGTAGGGATGAGGTATGCGCAGGCGGGTGGGTACACGCCCGAGGAGCAGGCGGCTCGTGAACGGTTGAGGCTGGTGGCGGCCGAGCGGTTCGAGCGCGGGGATACAACGGCGGAGGTCGCCCGGGATCTGAGGGTGACCGGTCGTTCGGTGCTGCGCTGGCGGCGGGCGTGGGAGTCGGGCGGGGTGGAGGCGCTGCGCTCGAAGGGGCCCACGGCGGTGGAGAGGCTCTCGAGTGGGCAGTGGGCCCGGTTGGAAGCCGAGTTGAAGCGGGGGCCGCTGGCCCACGGTTTCGAGGACGATCAGCGGTGGACGCTGAAGCGGATCAAGCTCCTGATCGGCCGGATGTTCCATGTGGGGTACACGGTGCAGGGCGTGTGGAAGCTGCTGCGCCGCCACGGCTGGAGCTGCCAGGTTCCAGTGCGCCGGGCCGTCGAGCGGGACGAGGCCGCCATCGAGGTATGGAAAGAGCAGGTGTGGCCGCAGGTAAAAGAGCGGCGGCGGACCTGGGTGCCCACATCTGCTTCGAGGACGAGGCAGGACAGGCCCTGAGTCCGCCGCGGGGACGCACGTGGGCACCGCGAGGCGAGCGCCCGGTGGTACGGGTGCGCGGCAGGGGACGCGGACGGGTGAACATCGCCGGCGTCACCTGCTACCGCGAGGGCCACCGCAGTCACCTGCTGTACAAGCTGCACGTCCACCACGGCCGCAAGAACGAACCCAAGAGCTTCTCCTGGCAGGACTACCGCGACCTCATCAGCACGGCCCACCAGTACCTGAAGACCCCGATCGTCTGGTGCTGGGACAACCTGTCCGTGCACCTGAGGCAGGAGCTGGCGGACTACGCCGAGGAGAACAAGGAGTGGCTGAGGGTGTACCAGTTACCCAGCTACGCGCCCGAGCTCAACCCCACCGAAGGCGTCTGGTCACTGCTCAAGCGGTCGATCGCCAACTTCGTCGCAGCCGACCTCAACAGCCTCACCCGCATCATCAAGCGCAAGCTCAAGAAGATCCAATACCGGCCCGAACTGATCGACGGCTGCCTCGCCGAGACCGGACTGATCACGGGATTCACCGAGATCAGCCCGCCAGACACTGCCAGTTCAACCTGAGTA
>NZ_JBVHLF010000276.1:0-1176 GCF_055559155.1 Kitasatospora sp. NPDC024654 | reverse complement strand
CGACCCGAGCTCGAACTGTCCGATGTGGGTCGCGCGTTGGTGGTGTCGCGGTCGGTGTTCGAGCATCGTGCGGTGGTGGTCGCGGGTGACCGTGACGGCGCGGTGCGTGGTCTGGAGGCGTTGGCCTCGGGTGGTGTGGCGGCCGAGGCTGTGCGGGGTGTGGCGGGTTCTGCCGGCAGGGTGGCGTTCGTCTTCCCGGGGCAGGGTTCGCAGTGGGCCGGGATGGCGGTGGAGTTGTTGGAGTGCTCCGCGGTGTTCGCGGAGCGGTTGGGGGAGTGTGCGGCGGCGTTGGCGCCGTTCGTGGATGGTTGGTCGTTGTTGGAGGTTGTGCGTGGTGAGGCCGGCGATGGCTGGCTGGAGCGGGTCGATGTGGTGCAGCCGGTGTTGTGGGCGGTGATGGTGTCGCTCGCGGAGGTGTGGCGGGTGGCTGGGGTTCGGCCGGCGGCTGTGGTGGGGCATTCGCAGGGGGAGATCGCGGCGGCTGTTGTCGGGGGTGCGCTGTCGTTGGAGGACGGTGCGCGGGTGGTGGCGTTGCGCAGTCGGGCGATCGCCGGTGGTCTGGCGGGTCTTGGTGGGATGGTGTCGGTGGCGTTGCCGGTCGGGGTGGTGCGTGAGCGGCTTGTGGTGTGGGGTGAGGAGCGGGTCTCGGTGGCGGCGGTGAACGGGCCGTCGTCGGTGGTCGTCTCGGGTGAGCCGGCGGCGCTGGAGGAGCTGTTGGCCTCTTGTGAGGCGGATGGTGTGCGGGCGCGTCGGGTGCCGGTGGACTACGCGTCGCATTCGGTGCAGGTGGAGTCGATCCGTGAGGAGCTCCTCGGGGTTCTGGCGGGGATCGAACCGCGGGCTGGTGAGGTGCCGTTGCTGTCCACGGTGACCGGTGAGCTGGTCGACGGTTCGGGGATGGATGGTGAGTACTGGTACACCAATCTGCGGGCGACGGTGGAGTTCGAGGATGCCACTCGTGCTCTGCTGGCCGAGCACGGCATCACGACGTTCGTGGAGGTCAGTGCTCATCCGGTGCTGGCGATGGCGGTGCAGGAGAGCATCGAGGACAGCGGCCGGGACGCGGTCGCGTTCGGCACCCTGCGTCGTCAGGAGGGTGGTCTGGAGCGGCTCTTCGCTTCCCTGGCCGAGGCCTGGGTGCGCGGCGTCCCGGTCGACTGGCAGTCCTTCCTGACC
>NZ_JBVHLF010000275.1:0-1188 GCF_055559155.1 Kitasatospora sp. NPDC024654 | reverse complement strand
CGCACCCTCTACGACGAGGCCACCGCCTGGTCACACCACGCAACCCTCCCAACCGCCGCTTGACACCACTACGGCATGGGATGTCTGACAGCACCGCCACGAGCCCATCAGGAGACGCTCAGCAGCAGAAAGCTGTTTGCCGGGCCCGCCACTGATCAACAAGAATTGGCGGATGGCACATGAGTCAGTGCGGGCCGACTTCGCGATCAAACCCACGCTGGTCGGGCGGAATGTTCTCCTTCGACCGTTCCAAGCGGAGGACGTTCCGACCATCGCCGCGATCATCAGAGACCCGCAGGTCCGCATGTACACCGGCGGCGCCCACCTCAACTTCGATGAAGCGCTCCTCTATGAGGTCTACACCACTCGGACGCACCAGGACGACCGGCTGGACCTGGCAGTCATCGATCGAGTCAGCGGGGGCCTGGTCGGCGAGGTCGTGCTCAACGAGTGGGACGAGCACAACCGCAGCTGCAACTTCCGCACCTTGCTCGGTCCCCAAGGACGCGATCGAGGTCTGGGGACCGAGGCCGCCCGCTTGATCATCGGCTACGGGTTCGAGCAGTTGGGCCTGCATCGGATCTCGCTGCACGTGTATGCTTTCAACCCGCGTGCCCGCCACGTCTACGAGAAGGTTGGCTTCGCGGTCGAGGGCATCGAGCGCGAGAGCCTGCTCTACGAGGGCGAATGGATCGATGCCGTGCGCATGGCCCTGCTCGATCGGGAATGGCAGCAACTCCGGGACGCCGCAGGCTGACCCGCTGCGTCACTTGGCCACGACGCGTCGCTCTCGGCAAGCAAGGACCGATCAGCACGGCCGAACTCCGCCACCTCTCCGGCGAACCCTTCTCCTACCGGCCGACCTTCTAGGAATCGCCTGACCAGCACAGGCACAAGATCAAGAGACTTTGCAATGCCCCTGGGGTGAAGCCGCCGAGATTGAGGCCAGCCTTGCCGCCGCCGAACAGGAGCTCGCCACCATGCGCGACTTCGCGGCCCGGCACAGCACCGTCCATCTCGGCATGCCCGATTTCCGCAGCGTAGTCGCGCGCATCGACTCCGAGCAGCCAAACGAAGGTGCGAAGCAGCAGTCCTGAGAGTGCGGTTCGCGCCGTAATGCCGGGTTTGGCGTCGCTCGATGGGGTGACATTGGGGCATCTCTGCCGGTCAGGCATTCGAGATTCGCTT
>NZ_JBVHLF010000274.1:0-1196 GCF_055559155.1 Kitasatospora sp. NPDC024654 | reverse complement strand
CCCTCCGCAAAAACCACCCCGAACCACTCACCCTCACCACCACCCTCGCCCACCTCCACACCCACGGCCACCCCACCACCTGGCCCACCACCC
Organism: Kitasatospora sp. NPDC024654; assembly: GCF_055559155.1. NCBI lineage: Bacteria > Bacillati > Actinomycetota > Actinomycetes > Kitasatosporales > Streptomycetaceae > Kitasatospora > Kitasatospora sp. NPDC024654. The sequence goes on along the minus strand of NZ_JBVHLF010000274.1, from coordinate 1,103 downwards.
AACCCACCACCCAAACCCCCACCCACCCAACCGAGTTGCCCACCTACCCCTTCCAACGCGACCGCTACTGGCTCCACCCCACCACCCCCAGCGCCGGCGCCACCGCCCTCGGCCTGACCACCATCGAGCACCCGCTGCTCACCACCGTCACTGAACTACCGGACGGCAAGGGACACTTGTTCACCGGGCGAATCTCCGCCGAGCACCCGGCCTGGACCGCCGAGCACGAGATCTACGGTTCCCCCGTGCTGCCCGGCACCGCCTTCGTGGACCTGCTGCTGCACGCGGCCGACCAGGTCGGCTGCGACCAGATCGACGAGCTGACCCACCACACCTTCCTGGCGATCCCCGAACGCGGTGCACTCCAGCTCCGGCTGGTCATCGAGCCGACGGACGACACCGGGCGGTCGTCCTTCGCCGTCTACACCCGGCCCGACGACTCGATCCCCGAGACCGCCTGGACCTGCCACGCCACCGGTGTCCTCGGCACCCGGGCGGCAAGCGACAGCGGGGAGAGCCTGCTCGCCTGGCCGCCCGCAGCCGCCACACCGGTCGAACTCGGTGAGTTCTACGCCCACTTCATCGAGCGCGGCTACCACTACGGGCCGCTCTTCCAGGGCCTGCGCGCGGCCTGGCGCGGCACGGACGCGGTGTATGCCGAGATCGCGCTGCCCGAGGGAACCGACCCCGGTGGCTACGGCATCCACCCGGCGCTGCTGGATGCCGCGCTGCACCCCGGCGCGCTGGTTCCCCGGCTGGGTCCGGAGGGCGCGCCGATCGTGGAGCAGACCGGGCACGTCCGGCTTCCGTTCTCCTGGAGCGGGGTCGCCCTGCACGCGACCGGCGCGACCCGGCTCCGGGTCCGGGTCAGCGAGCCCACGCCGGGCACGGTGTCCATGGCGGTCGCCGACCCGACCGGCGCGCCCGTGATGACCATCGGCGCCCTGACCATGCGCGAGGTGGACCCGAGCCGCCTGGAGGAGACCCGCAGCGCCCGGCAGGACGTCTCGCTGTACCGGGTCGAGTGGGTGCCGCAGACCCTGCCCGACGGCCCGCCCGCCACCGGCCAGTGGGTGGTGATCGGCGACCAACCCACCACCGAC
>NZ_JBVHLF010000273.1:0-1268 GCF_055559155.1 Kitasatospora sp. NPDC024654 | reverse complement strand
GCCCCGGGTTCGGTGGGGACTCGATTTCGTGTAAGGATTCGAGTCATGGCACGTCCTTCCTCCTACCCGCCTGAGCTGCGCCGTCGTGCGGTGCGCATGGTCACCGAGGTCCTCGGTGACTACCCGAACGAGTCGGCCGCGTTGCGGGCCGTCGCAGAGAAGCTGGGTATCGGTTCCGCCGAGACGCTGCGCAACTGGGTGCGCCGGGACCAGGTCGACTCCGGGCAGCGCCCGGGGACGACCACCGAGGAGTCCGCGCAGATCAAGGCGATGAAGAAGGAGATCGCGGAACTCAAGCGCGCCAACGAAATCTTGAAGGCCGCGGCGAGTTTCTTCGCGGCCGAGCTCGACCGGCCACACCTGCGCTCGTAGCGTTCATCGACGAGCACCGGGACCGCTTCGGCGGTGTCGAGCCGATCTGCCGCGTGCTGACCATGCACGAGTGCAGCATCGCCCCCTCCACCTACTACGCCCACAAGCAGCGCGAGCGATCGCCGGCCGCGCGGACCGTGCGCGACACCGAACTCAAGGAACTGATCAGCAACGTCCACAATGCCAACTACCGCGTCTACGGGGCCCGGAAGATCTGGCGCGAGCTGCACCGCCAGGGCCACCAGGTCGCCCGTTGCACCGTCGAGCGGCTGATGCGCGAGCTCGGCCTCGCCGGCGCCGTCCGCGGCAAGAAGGTGATCACCACCATCGCGGACCCAGCCGCCGAGCGTGCTCCAGACCTGGTGGACCGCAAGTTCGTCGCCACCGCGCCGAACCGATGCTGGGTCGCCGACTTCACGCACATCACCACCTGGGCGGGCGTCGTCTACGTCGCCTTCGTCGTGGACACCTTCTCACGCCGCATCGTCGGCTGGTCCGCCGCGACATCAAAGGAGACCCAACTCGTCCTCGACGCACTGGACATGGGCCTGTGGCAGCGCGACCGCGAGGGCCGCCCGCCCGCGCCGAAGGAACTCGTGCACCACTCCGACGCGGGCTCGCAATATACGTCGTTCAAGCTCGCCGAACACCTCGACAAGGCCCAGATCGCTGCCTCGATCGGCTCGGTCGGCGACGCCTACGACAACGCCCTGATGGAGTCGACCATCGGCCTCTACAAGACCGAGGTCATCAAGCCCCAGCGGCCCTGGAGGACCCTCTCGCACGTCGAGCTGGCCACCGCCGAGTGGGTCGACTGGTACAACCACCGCAGGCTTCACGGAGAGATAGGCCACATTCCGCCCGTCGAGTACGAGACCAACTACTACCTGGCAACC
>NZ_JBVHLF010000272.1:0-1285 GCF_055559155.1 Kitasatospora sp. NPDC024654 | reverse complement strand
TTCTCGGCAAGGATCTTCATGAGATTGCGCTTGCGCTTCTGGTCGGCTCGCAGTGCAGCGAGGTAGCTGGCGAACTCTGTTTCCGTGCCCAGTGCCCGGTGGCAGGCGCGGGCGCTCAGCAGCAGCGTGGCCATCTGCTGGTAGTTGCCATCGCCGGTTACCTGCTTGAGCGGCTCGATGGCGCGGCGGTACACCTCCAGTGCATCGGCCGGGCGGCTCTCGCGGACCTGGTCGGCCAGTGTCAGCCACTGCCGGGTGCCGGCGCGTCCCGGGGCGGCCTCCCATGCCGCGTCCAGGTCCCCGTCGTCGATCAGGGCATCGATCAGCACCGGTCCGTCGCCGTACCACCCGCGGCCGTGCCGCTTCTCGGCATCGGTGCGCAGCAGGTTCAGTGCCGTGGCGCGTTCGGTGTCCCAGGTTCCGGCCGCCCGGGCGGCGTCCCGGAGCTTGCGGTAGGCGGCCAGCGTGCGCGCTGCCTTGAACCGATCGCGGCGCACGGCTGCGGCATCGGCGAGCCGCCCGGCCCGGACGTACCGAGCGGTGACGTAGTCCAGCAGCCGGTCGTCGACGTGGGCCTGCCCGGCGGTGGTGCGCAGGCCGCGCTCGGCCCATTCGAGCGCCTCGCCCTCGCGGCCGGCCGCGTCCAGTTCCTGCGCGATCACCAGGTGGGTCCAGCCGGAGGGGGCGAGGTCGGCCGCGTGTACGGCGATCAGCGCGTCGAGGTCGCCCTCGGCCTTGACCAGGTCCTGCATGAGGTTCTTCTCGGCCCAGCCGGACGGCCTGCGCCGCCACGCCTCCTGCGCGAGTTCCCGCACCCGCGCGAGCCCCGTCTCCCCGAGGATGTCGCGGTAGTCCTCCAGATCGATCTCGGGCAGGTGGCTCAGGCCGCCCAGCAGGTGACCGACCAGCCACTCGGCGGTCTCCTTCGGGTCGGGCGAGGCCGCACGGCAGGCTTCCAGGTGCGCCTCGCCGAGGTCCGCTGCCACCCCGCCGAGGTGTCCGTCGGAGTCGTCCACCTGGTCGGACGTCTCGCCGAGCAGCCTGATCGCCTCCCGCGCGAGGACGACCGCCTGCCCTGCCTGCCCCGTGTCGGTCAGTGCGCTGATCGCCGCGACGGCCTCACCGGCCTGGTCCGCGTAGGCGTGGGCGTCGGCGTACTCGACGTACCCGTAGCGGCTGAAGCCGCCCACCGCGAGCAGGTCCGCGATCCGTGCGCGCATCTGGCCGAGGTCGGCGCCGGCGGTCGCGGCCCGCAGCTCCAGGCGTCGGCGCAAGTCCCGGTCAC
>NZ_JBVHLF010000271.1:0-1291 GCF_055559155.1 Kitasatospora sp. NPDC024654 | reverse complement strand
CCTCAGCTTCACGCTTGGGACCGGCGAACCCGAGTAGGAAGTCATCGCAGTACCGCACGTATCGAAGACGTCGATATCCTGGATCACCGGGGTCCTGGCTCGGCAGGGTGCGGCGTTCGCGCTGTAGCGCGCGCACCGCCTCCCGGTCGCCGTGCCGTCTGGCCCTCGCGATCCGGTTCTCGACGTTCTGATACGCAGGGTTCTTGCGTCGACGCCTACCTCGGTCGTAATCCGGTATCAGCTGCTGTTCAACGAACTGGTCGAACCGGTCCAGGTAGATGTTGGACAGAATCGGTGAAGCGACCCCGCCCTGCGGCGCGCCGCTGAGCGTGTCGTTCCACTGCCAGTCCTCCAAGTACCCGGCCTTGAGCATCCGGTCGATCAGTTGCAGGAATCGGCCGTCGTGGATCTTCGCCGCCAGCGTCGAGAGCATGACCTCGTGGTCAAGGCTCCCGAAGCAGTCGGAGATGTCCCCTTCGATCATCCAGTGCGTTCCCTTCCAAACCGACACCACCTCGTCCAGCGCGGTGTGGCAGCCCCGTCTGGGGCGGAAACCGTGCGAGCGGTCGGAGAACTGGACGTCGTAGTACGCCTCAAGAAGCAAGCGCACTACTTCCGCGACCAGCTTGTCCGACCAAGGAGGCATGCCTAACGGGCGTTTCCCGATCTTCTTCGGAATATAGACCCGCCTGGCCGGGGACCACCGATAGGACTCCGCACGCAGAGCCCCGATGATTCTGTCAATCTTGGCCAGTGACATGCCGTCCACGGTCTCCTTGGTGACCCCGGGTGTCATCGCACCCTTGTTGGCGCAGATACGCCCGTAGGCCAGCAGGAACAACTCCCTGTTGAACAGCTGCCGGTACAGCCTCTCCAGCGGCAGGCCACGCCTGCCGCGTTCCCGGATGACGTTCAGCACGGTTTCAGCCCTCTGCATTGCGCATCCCTCCCCGGCTGACCATCTTGATTACCTGTGCCCCTTTGCCCTGCGGTCCGGCTTTCCCGGCCTCCCTGGCAGGTCGTTACTCCTGCGACTACTACGGGCACTCCGTCGCCATAGGGCTCGCGCCCCGTAGGCGATCCCGCGGTACGTCTTCGTTGTACGTATCGAGCACGACGTAGGCCGCCCACTCATCCCCTTGACCGCCCTCGCTGGGCGGCGTCCCGCGCCATGGAGGTTGCCCGGTCTCACGGTTCATGCCCGGACATGGCAAGGGCATCGGTTACAGGCGTCATTCCGATGGTGCGTCACTTTCACTCTGGGGATTGGGCTTCAAGCAATCCAGCCTTG
>NZ_JBVHLF010000270.1:0-1317 GCF_055559155.1 Kitasatospora sp. NPDC024654 | reverse complement strand
TGAAGTTTCCCCCTGATCTTGGACAGCAGGTTTCTACGCTGCGGGGGTGAAGTCGTGCTGCAGTCTGGCTCGGGTTTCGAGTGGGGTGAGGTACCCGAACTCGGGGTGCTTGCGGAGCCGGGTGCGGTTGTACTCGACTTCGATGAAGCGGAAGATGTCGGCCCGGGCTTGTGCCCTGGTGGCCCACACTGTCGTGCCGATCTCGGCCTTGAACAGGGCAAACCAGCTTTCCGCCGCGGCGTTATCGTAACAGGATCCGACACGGCCCATCGACTGCCGCATTCCCAACTCGCTTATCACGGAACGGAAGTCGGCTGAGGTGTACTCGCTGCCGCGGTCGGTGTGCATGATGCAGCCCGCCTCCAGCTGTCCACGCCCGGCGGCCAGCCGCAGCGCGGCGACGGGCAGCTCGGCCCGATGGTGGTCGGCCAAGGCCCAGCCGACCACCTCCCGGGTGGCCAGGTCGATACAGGTCGCCAGATACAACTTCCCTTCCTCGGTGACCAGTTCGGTCATGTCGCCGACCAGTCGCATCCCGGGCCTGGGGGCGCTGAAGTCCCGGGCGATCAGGTCGGGCGCGAACACGGCCCGCTTCGCCTGCCGGGTCAGCCCCCGCCTGCGGCGCCGGGTGACCCCGGCGATGCCGTGCTCGCGCATCAGACGTTCGACCCGCTTGCGGTTCACCACGCGCCCGGCCCGCGCCAAGGCGGCATGAATCCGGGGAACGCCGTAGGCACCGCGCGAGCCGGCGTGCAGCACCCGGATCTCCGCCGCGAGCCTGTCCTCGGCCCGCTGCCGCACCCGCCGCGCCGGGGCGGCCGCCACGTGAGCGTAGTAGGTGGAACGGGCGAGCCCCAGCACGCGGCACAGTAGGGACACGCTGTAGCCACCGGGGTTGGTCTCGGTGGCCCTCTCCGCGTCGACGAAGGCGCACAGGGCGCCTACTTCAGCGTCTCCTGCGCGAAGAAGGCCGCGGCTTTTTTCAGGATCTCGATGGTTTGCTGCTGTTCCCTGTTCTGCCGTCGCAGCCGGGCAAGCTCCTCGCGTTCCGCGCTCGTCAGCGCGCCCGCCGGGCCCTCACCCCGGTCGATCTTGGCTTGGTTGACCCAGCTCCGCAGCCCCTCGGCGCTGACGCCGAGATCCCGGGCCACCTCCGTCACGGTCTTGTCCGAGGCCAGCGCGAGCTCGACCGCGTCCCGCTTGAACTCGGCCGTGTACCGCTTGCTCCTGTTGCTCTGCTTACTCACTACCTCGAACTGCTTCCTCTGGGATCAACCGTCCCAGTATCAAGCTGTCCAGGTCAGAGGGGAAACCTCA
>NZ_JBVHLF010000269.1:0-1319 GCF_055559155.1 Kitasatospora sp. NPDC024654 | reverse complement strand
GGCCCGAACTGATCGACGGCTGCCTCGCCGAGACCGGACTGATCACGGGATTCACCGAGATCAGCCCGCCAGACACTGCCAGTTCAACCTGAGTACCCTGGAAAACCAGGAACTTCGCGACGTGCTCAGCGGCAGCAGGGCCAGCGTCATCCCGCTGCGGTCCGGCCCGGACCGCTGACCAGTTCACTGAGACGCCTGTCCAGGCCCAACACCCGGCGAATCGGCCACAGCACTGGGGAGTGTTTCGAAAGTGCTGGTCACAGCACCACTCGTTGATGGCCGCCATCAGCACGGTGGCGGCCATCAACGAGTGGCTGTGACCAGCACGATTACCGCAGGCGCGAGGACGCTCAGTCGGTCAGCGACTTGAACATGTGCACGTCCGCGTTCCCGCCGGGGATGCCCAGGGTCCGGCCCGTCTCGGTATAGCCGTGGCGCTGGTAAAAGCCAGGCGCCTGAAATGTGAACGAGGAGACCGCGACGCGGTCGCAGCCGCGCGTCCGCGCCTCCTTCTCGGCTGCCAACAGGATCTTGCTGCCCCATCCATCCTTTCGGCAGTCCTCGCGGACCCACAGCATCGAGATGCCACACAGACCGCCCCACGTCCATGCGGTGAGCCCGCCGACCAGCTCGCCCGCGCCATCGGCCACCTTGACCAAGAACGAGCCGTAGTCGCCCGCGCCGGTGGCGGCCGTGTTGAAAGCTGTCAGCTCCCGGTCCAGTCGCTCGCTCAGATCAGCATCGCGCTCGCCGGTGGTGAGGGTCGTGCCGGAACCATGGTCGTAGATCGTCACGGCGTGGAGTATCTCAGGTCGGCTGGTCCTGCAGCATCGGATTACCGCGACCTTGATCCACTTCTGAAACAGGCCCTAGAACTACGTAGTCACTGACGGCAGTTGAACGACCGGTTCCGGTTCAGAAGCGTAGGGATGACACGCCCACCGGATGCTGCGGTCGAGTATGTCCAGCACACGTCAGGGCCGTTGGGTCGAGCGTAAGGGCCGACGGCCTTGAGTCAGGGTGGCCTCTCATCTCAACACGCTGACTTGACAGACATCCCATGAGCTGGCGTGTCAAGTGGGGAGTGCGCAGGTTCGGTGGGACCCGGCCGTCGCTTCGTTGGGCAGCTGGGTGCTGCCCGGCGCGTGGCCCTTGTGCCTCGTCGGGGGTACGGTACCGCCCCGGCGGGAGTCAGGGGGGCCAGGCGTCCTTCCAACGACAGTATGAGAGTGCGGTTCGCGCCGTGATGCCCGATTCGCGATGAGGTCTGGGTGAGGTGCCCTGCTCAGTGGGGTGGGCCGGCGCTCAAGGGCGAGGCT
>NZ_JBVHLF010000268.1:0-1320 GCF_055559155.1 Kitasatospora sp. NPDC024654 | reverse complement strand
GACCCGGCTCCGGCCCCGAGGCGGCACCGCCGTGACAGCCGCCACCGAGGCCGCATAAGATCGCCGCACGGCACCCTCGTCGAGCCTTTTACACCGCTCCGAGGACGCGACCCCTGGATCAAGGAAGCTGCTCTCCGAATTGCAGCCCGCGGGCGTGCCGCCTGCACAGGCGAGCCCTACGCCACGGCCTGTGGGCAAGTCATCCTCAAGCCCACCGACGGGGCGCTCATCCCCCGCGCCGGATCGCCCGCACAGGCCCTGCTGGAGACCCACATCTTCGAACGCGAGAGGGGACTGGGACTCCTCACTGGCCACCCCTCGGCATCCGAGAAGTCCACCCCGAGCTCCACAGGCTGACCCTCCGGCTGGACCCACACCCCTTCGTCGTCCGTCAGTGGGCTGACACTCCCCATCAACCCTGGAGTCCCAGACGAGATCACGTCCTGCTGAACCACGAGCTCCCGCTCCTTGAGAAGGAGCAGCATCGGCTGGAGGCGGCGTTGAACGCGGCCTCCGAGCGGCTGGACGCGGCGCACGGCCCTGGTGAGCCTGCGGTCGCTCGCGGATGCTGCCTCCCTCCAGCAGGCACCCGCCGCTGAGAACCCCGTGGTGTCAGTGGACGTCGAGAAGCCGTCGGCATCGAAGACTGTGCGTGGCCGCACCCGCACGTCGAAGGCGGCGAAGCCGGCCGCCGCGCCGAAGGCCGAGGGGAACAAGGCGGCCCGGGCGGTGGCGAAGACGGTGAAGAAGACCAGTGCGCAGAAGGCCGCACGGTAAAGGCCAAGGCACCCACTCGCTCCTGCCGACGCCGACTCGGCACCTGACCAGAACTTCTGTCCGCCCGCGAGCCCACGAGGGCTTGCTTGAGCCCGGTGCGTTCAATGGCGCACGCCGGGTTCTGAGGGGGCGGGGGGGGGGGGGGGGGCGGCCCCCCCCCCCCCCCCCCCCCCCCCCCCTACCCCCCCCCCCCCCCCCCCCCCCCCCCCCCCCCCCCCCCCCCCCGCTACCCGACCCGCCCTGCGCACCGAGGGCATCGCGGAGCAGTTCCCCCAGTACCCGCAGGTGAAGGCCGAAGTCGACTTGGGATACCAGGGCCTGGCCAAGGAGTTCCCCAGTCAGGTCAGCGCCCCTCCGAAGAAGCCCGCCGAGGACGCCTGCGACGGAGACAAGCGCGCCTGGCGCGAGATGCGGCGCCGCCAGTCCTCAGCGCGGATCTGCGTGGGGGACACCAACGCCGAGTACAAGCAGTGGCGCCCCCTCCAGCGGTACACCGGACGTCGCGAGGACTACCCGGAAACTCACCTGGCCATCGCCGGGTTG
>NZ_JBVHLF010000267.1:0-1383 GCF_055559155.1 Kitasatospora sp. NPDC024654 | reverse complement strand
CGCCACCGACAACGACTGAACAAGACCACCGACGACACAAGAGGGTCAGAACTCAACCGTCCAAAGTGGGTCACGGTTCAGCCGCCGCCGACAGGTGACGGCCTCCGGGGTTCCTGGCGGTGCCGGGTGGGTGCCGCGGCGTGGAGGGAGCGGGTGCGCGCCGCCCGCCAGGGACGGAGGTGGACCACGCTCGGCTGATGACGGGCGACAGCAGGACTTCACCGGACAACGACACTGCGCTTCACCACCAACACGCCACCACTTTTCAGCGGCTCCGTGCCCAACTGTGGGATATCCCGTGGTGCGCCAACCGAATGACAGTCAACGGCCGTGGCGCGGCTTTCCGATCTTCACTCCCGTTCGGCGGGTACGTTCACAGCGCCACGCACGCCGCCGGGCGGGGCGCGGTTGAGGGTGCCTGGTGGGTGACGCACCGCGCCTTGTTCCTTCCGGCGGTTTTGCCGCGGCCCAAGCCCTGCCGATCACCCCGCCCCTGTTCGCGGGTCGACAAGCCCGCAGTTCTCCAGGGGCTGCGGGGCCGGAGAGGACATCGTGCAACCGAACGCTTCGAGGTCGTGGACCCGCCGAGCCGCGGCCGCCGCGATGGCCCTGGGGCTCGCGGGGGCGCCGCTGTTCGCGGCCACCCCGGCGATGGCCGCCACGACCGGCAGCCTGTTGTACTCCACGGACAACGGAGCAACCTGGTCGTCCAACCCCACTGTCGCCCCTGGCGCCACGGTGCTGGTGCGCGCCTGGTACAACAACTCCGCCCCGGTCGGGCACACGGGCGCGCAGGTGTCCACGACGCTTCCGCCCGGCTTCGCCCTGGCGCCCAACTCCACCATGGTGTGCCTGAACCCGACGACTCCCGCCGGCTCCGAGGCCACGCCCACCCTGACCGAAGCCGACGGCCGGACCTCGTCGCTGGTGTGCAACACCGATACGGGGCAGTCCGGCGCGATCAACGAGGCCGCCGTCTGGAGCGGCCCGACGCTCACGATCTCCCCGACGGCCGGCCTGTTCGGCCAGCCCGTCGGCGCGACCAGCGGTGTCATGGAGTTCGGCAAGAAGCGCTACTTCAACATGAACAACTGCGACCGCCAGATCTCCGGCAACGGCCCGCAGCTCATGACGAGCATCACGGCGCCGGGCCTCGGCCCCTATGTTGCGGGGTCGAACGTCTCGAACTCGGCGGATACGGTGCCGTCCTGCCCCGCCGCACCCGGCTGGCCCATCAACCTGCAAGGCACCCAGCCGCTTGACCTGCTCGGGCAGCGCTACATCAACATGTGCTTCCCCTCGTAGCGTGGAGTCGTGACCCGATAAGGAGTTGAGGGTGGGGAAGCGACGTACGTACGACGCCGAGTTCCGGGATGGGGCCGT
>NZ_JBVHLF010000266.1:0-1413 GCF_055559155.1 Kitasatospora sp. NPDC024654 | reverse complement strand
AAGACCGCAGACACCCGCCCACGGCCAGCGCGAGCATCCCGGAGAACCGTCACGCCAGCCCCCCCGACCTGCACGCTCGAAGATGGCGAAGGCTCATAGGGTGCTGGACCGTTGCCTGGACAGTTGGCTGGACCGTTGCACCGAGAGTTGCACCGAGGGTTGCAGCCCCATCCCGGCCGGATCGCCCGTTGCCGCAGGTCAGGGCTTGTGGGCAAGCCCTCCAGCCACGGCGACACCTCTTCCACGCGATAGCCGTGGAAGAGGAACCGGTTGAAGCCAGGCCAGCCGAGGCCAGGGCTACCCAGGCCTACCCCGTGATGATCCCGTGTAGAGGTGGCCGAGCTCCCGTCAGGCCGGCGGACCGACCGTAGCCGCTTCGGGTGGTTCTGCTCCGCTCCCATTAAGCGGCGGGTTACCGGAGTGACCAACAGCGCGCTGAACAGGGATGTCGGCGCAGTGGAAGGTGGCTATTGCTTCAGCCGTGACGAGGAGATGATCGAGACAATGTGCGCTGGTACGAGGATCCACACGATTGCTGTGACGGCAGCGACCGAGGCCTTCGTGGCTGTCAGGTGGCCGAGCGTCATGTCAGCCACTGCCGCGACGAGGAGCAACAGGGTGCATTCGATTCCGTTGCACAGGCGGTGAACTCCACTGGCAGAGGCCAGGCGGCGTATCCGGGCGAGACCGGAAGAGCGTGGAACGACTGACTGGTCGGTGGCCTTGGTCAGCCCGCTGTCCGAGCGCGCCACGTGGACGAGGTCTGAGGATGCCTTGAGGAGCAGGACGCCAACGGCCGCCGCCATACCGGCCACCAGGTAGGGGGTGAGTTCGAGCGAGGAGGCCCGACAGCCCATGCCGATCATGACAGCGGCGTCCGTGAGATAGGCGCCGAGGCGGTCCAGGTAGACACCGAGGGGGCTGAACTGCTTGCGCCACCGGGCGACTTCCCCATCCACGCAGTCGAGCAGCAGATAGAGCTGGATGAAGAGGACGGAGAGCAGAGCCCCAGTCGGCCCAGGAATCAGCAGCGCGGCTCCGGAGAGCACACCCGCGACGACCATCACGGCGGTGATCTGGTTCGGCGACCAGCGTGTGTCGAGCAGGAGACGGGTTACCCGCAGGGAGGCGGCACGCATGTAGAGGCGCCCGGCCCAGTGCTCCGCCCTGCTGTCGAGCTTGCCCGGCGGGTGGATCACACAGCGCAGTTCTTCGAGTTGGACCCTGGTCATGCTGTCTCCGTGTCTGGCTTGAGAAGCGTCTGCGCGGCCGCTGCGGCCGCGAGTGCGACCAACGCAAGCGCAGGCAACAGCGTGAGTGAAGTTTCCCCTTGAGGTTGGACACCTGGAGACTGGGCGATACAAGCCCGGAGGAAGCAGCACCAGGTGGGAATCAAGAGCAACATGGCCAAGC
>NZ_JBVHLF010000265.1:0-1429 GCF_055559155.1 Kitasatospora sp. NPDC024654 | reverse complement strand
GATGGCGTCCCGCTGTGTGGTGTAGCCGATCACGGTTGAGGTGTGCGCTGGCTCGCTCCCGGGGCGCACACCTGCGAGGGATTCACGCTCCCTGAGCATGAGTCAGCCACCGTGCAACTCTCCGTAGTGAACGGCCAGTTCAATGCGGGAGGTACACGGTGGCCCTGTCCCAGTCTGACCTACTTCGCCTGCTGGAGTCACTACGCTCGGCAGACGGACTCGAACTCGTCCGCGGGGTGGCCGAGCGGATGCTCCAAGAGCTGATCGAGGCCGAGGCCACCGCGAGGATCGGCGCCCAGTGGAACGAGCACACCGAGACGCGCACCGCGTTCCGCAACGGACACCGCGACAAGACGCTGACCACCCAGGCCGGCGACCTGGACCTGGCCATCCCCAAGCTGCGGTCGGGCAGCTTCTTCCCCGCGCTGCTGGAGCGGCGCCGCCGCATCGACCAGGCCCTGTACGCGGTCATCATGGAGGCCTACGTCCACGGCGTGTCCACCCGCTCGGTCGACGACCTGGTCAAGGCCCTGGGCGCGGACACCGGCATCTCCAAGAGCGAGGTCTCGCGGATCTGCGCCGACCTGGACGGGCAGCTGACCGCGTTCCGCAGCCGGTCACTGGACCACGTCCGGTTCCCGTACGTGTACCTCGACGCGACCTACTGCAAGGCGAGGGTCGAGCACCAGATCGTCTCCCGGGCCGTGGTGATCGCCACCGGGATCACCGAGGACGGAGGCCGCGAGGTCCTGGGGGTGATGGTCGGCGACAGCGAGACCGAGGTGTTCTGGACCCAGTTCCTGCGATCCTTGCGCGAACGCGGTCTGACCGGGGTCAAGCTCGTCATCGGCGACCACCACTCGGGGCTGGTCAAGGCCATCCGCAAGGTCATGCTCGGGGCCGCCTACCAGAGATGTCGCGTTCACTTCCTGCGCAATGTCTTCAGCGTGATCAACAAAGAGGCGGCGGAGATGGTCGCCGCGACGATCCGCACGATCTTCGCCCAGCCCACCGCCGACGCGGTCCGCACCCAGCTCGACACCGTCGCCGACATGCTCGGCAATCAGTTCCCCAAGGTCAAGGCGATGCTGCTGGAGGCGAAGGACGACCTGACCGCCTTCGCCGTCTTCCCGGAGCGACATTGGAAGAAGATCCAGTCGACGAACCCGCTGGAACGGATCAACCGCGAGGTCAAGCGCCGCACCGACGTCGTCCAGGTCTTCCCGAACGACGACGCGCTGCTGCGGCTGGTCACCGCCGTGCTCTTCGAGCTCCATGACGAGTGGATCGCCTTCCCCCGCCGCTACCTGCCCGAGGGCAGCATGGACCAGCTCTACCCCACCAAACTCCCAGAAAGCGCCCCCGCGCTACCCAACACCACCAACGCGCCCGCTGATTGATCGGCTACACCACGAAGGGGGACATGACC
>NZ_JBVHLF010000264.1:0-1450 GCF_055559155.1 Kitasatospora sp. NPDC024654 | reverse complement strand
TGGCCTGTATCCGGACAACCGCCGGGTGCGGCCGACCGGCCGGATGATCCTTTACCACCTCGGCGAACTCACCCTGCGGATCGGCAACGTGACCGCCCCGCCCACCGTCCAGATCACCCGAGGAGTCCAACTCCACCTCCTCGACCTCCTCGGCATCGAAGTCACACAAACCCGCTGGCCACAAACCTAACCTCGGGCTTTCACGGCGACTGCTGTCCGATGGGTGATCAGAAAAGAGAAAAGTGCTCCTGACCTGCCAATGCCGGTGAGTTAGGACGTTTCTGCAGGTAGTGGTCGGTGCCTGGCGACTTTCAGCGAGTAGCGGACGTTACTGGGAGTGCGTGGTTGGTCTCGTCGCTTGATGGCGAACTTGTTCTTGGGCGGCTTCTTGACGCGTTCGCAGCGTCGGTCCCGGCGGGCGGGGAGAAGGTCGTCGAGGAGTTCGGCTGTGACTGCTTCGAGTGTCCGGCGGAGCCGGTCGGCGGTGGCGGCGACCTGGTTGGGGACGCCGAGGCGGACGAGCTGGACGGTGACGGCGAAGGAGATCCGGTCGGGGTCGATCCCGGCCTGCTGGGCGCTCTCGTACTCGAGCGCGCACAGCGCGTGGTAGACGGTCAGGACCGCGTAGACCTCCTGGCAGATGAGTTCGGGGGATTTGGAGCGCAGGGTGAAGCCGGCGCCGCGCAGGCGGTTCTTGATCTCCGCGAAGCTGTTTTCGATCTCCCAGCGCTGGTGATAGATCATGGCGATCTGCCTGGCGGGCGCCTGTCGGTGGTCCAGCAGACTGGTCACAAGCCTGTAGGAGTCGAGGCGAGTTGACCCGTCTTCGCCTCGGGTCAGCACGGTGTATTCGATGATCCGGACCAGGTGACCCTGGGGTGCCTCGCAGATCGCCCGTCCGGCGGCGCGGGCCTGGCCCAGGCGGCGGGTCTCCGCCGGGGTGGGCATGATCGACAGGTAGGAGCCGTCCGGCAGAACGCGAAGCGGCGTGAAGATCTGCCCCTTCTTGACCCGCCAGATCAGGTGGGCGCCGGTGGCCCGGGCATCGGCCCACAGCTCGTAGCCGACGAAGTACCGGTCGGCCAGCAGCAGCATGTCCGAGGTGAGGTCGGCCAGCAGAGCGCGGCCCAGGGTGTACTCACTGGAGTGCTCGACGCCGTCGAAAGCCGCACCGACCAGGCCGTGGCTGCCGCATTCGACCAGTGCCATCATCCTGACCTGCGGGTTCCCGCAGGTGTTGCTGGCCGGGTTGGAGTATCCGAAGGTGGCGGCGTTCTCCGCGGTCTCCGGCACGTCCAGCGTGGTGCCGTCCCAGGCGACCAGCCGCAGTCCGAAGGCATACGCCTCGGCGCTGCCGGGAGTCGCCAGCGGGCCACAGGTCCGCTCGAACAGCACGCGCAGCGGCTTCTCGCCCAGTCGCTGGCGGGCCTTGGTCAGGGCCGGGCTCGTC
>NZ_JBVHLF010000263.1:0-1451 GCF_055559155.1 Kitasatospora sp. NPDC024654 | reverse complement strand
GCTGGATGTCGCTGGGATCGTCGACGAGCTGTGTCCGATCGACGCGAGCGCGCACCTGACGCACGGCCAGGTGATCGAGGCGCTGGTCGCGAACCGGCTCACCTCGCCCGCGCCCTTGCAGCGGGTCGGGGACTGGGCCCGGGTATGGGCGGTCGAGGAAGTCCTCGGTATCGAGGCGACGCTGCTCAACGACGATCGCCTGGCCCGCGCCCTGGACGCGATCGCCCCGAGGCTGGAGCAGCTCGCGGGCACGGTCGGCGCGCGGGCGATCGCTGAGTTCGGCATCGACGTGGGCCGGTTACATTGGGACATGACCAGCATGTCCGTCCACGGTGCCTATCCGGAGGAGGACCAGGACAGGCAGTTCCCGGTGATCGGGTACGGGCATCCCAAGGACCGGCGGGTGGACCTGAAGCAGGTCCAGGCCGGGCTCGCGGTCACCGGCGATGGCGGCATCCCCGTCCACGCCCGGGTCTTCGGCGGCGGGGCGGCCGAGGTCTGTCAGGTGGTCGCAGCGATGAAGGACCTGCGGAAGATGGCCGGCGAGCAGGAGTTCCTGTTGGTCGCCGACTCCAAGCTGGTGTCCTACGCGAACGTCGGTGCGCTGTTGGAGGCCCGGGTGCCGTTCATCGCGCCGGTCCCCGCCGCGCGGGTCAAGGACGAGGTCTATGCGGCCCTGGACCTGGAGCGGGCCGCCGTCGTGGACTGGGTGCCCGAACGGGACGCGGGCAAGGATCCGGCCGACCGGGAGGTCTACCGGGTGCTGGAGGACGTCCACACCCTGGCCGGCCCGCGCAAACGCGACCCGATGCTGACCGTGCGCCGGATCCTGGTCCACTCCAGCGGCAACGCGAAGGGCCAGCGGGCCGCCCGCGCCAAGCGCCTGGCCCGGGCGGGCGAGGACCTGGACAAACTGGCCCGCGCGGCGGGCGGGCGGCACTACAAGACCGCTGAGAAGGTCGCCGCGCGGGTCGGGGTGATCGCCGCGACACGGCGTGTCGCCTCGTGCCTGCGCTGGCAGGTCACCCAGGACGCCCAGGGCCGCCCGTTACTGTCGTGGTCCTTCGACCAGGAGGTCCTGGACGCCGAGGCGAGAGCCGACGGCTGGTATGCGCTGATCACACCGTTGACCGCCGAGCAGGCCGATCCCGGGCAGGTCCTGATCCGGTACAAGGGCCAGGGGGCGGTCGAGCGCCGGTACGCGGACTTCAAGGGCCCGCTCGCCGTCGCCCCGGTGTTCGTGCAGCACAACCACCGCGTCGCCGCGCTGATCCAGGTGATCTGCCTGGCCTTGTTGGTGTTCTGCCTGATCGAGCGCCAGGTCCGACGGGCTCTGGGTCCCGAGCAGACCATGGCTGGCCTGTATCCGGACAACCGCCGGGTGCGGCCGACCGGCCGGATGATCCTTTACCACCTCGGCGAACTCACCCTGCGGATCGGCAACGTGACCG
>NZ_JBVHLF010000262.1:0-1452 GCF_055559155.1 Kitasatospora sp. NPDC024654 | reverse complement strand
CTAGTAGGGCTTTGTTAGGTACCCCAAGTGATCGTCGTCGGGTAGGCTGTGATCTTCTTTCAGGTGTGACACCTGAGGAGATGGAAACGGTCCGCCCGCGCTTGGAGGCGTTCGCGGCCGAGATGCTCGGTTCGCTGGCCCGTCGGGACCAGCGGGCTAAGGGCGAGTTGTATCTGCGCGGGCTGATGCTGGACGGCAAGCGCAAGTCGATGCAGCCGATGGCCGAGCGCCTTGGGGTGGACCATCAGCAGCTCCAGCAGTTCGTGGCCTCCTCGACCTGGGATTGGGTCAAGGTTCGCGAGCGGGTGGCCCGTTGGGCCGCGGCGCACATCGCGCCCCAGGCGTACGCCATCGACGATGTGGGCTTCCCCAAGGACGGCTACGACTCGCCGGGTGTGGCCCGGATGTACTGCGGCGCGCTGGGCAAGCGCGGCAACTGCCAGATCGGCGTCAGCGTCAACCTGGTGTCCGACCGCGCTTCCTCGGCTATCGACTGGCGCCTGTTCCTGCCCGAGAGCTGGGACGACGCCAAGAACACCGGCGACAAGCTGCTGGCCGGGGCGATCGTGCGCCGCCGCGCCAAGGCGGCCATCCCCGACAGCGAGCGGCACAGGGAGAAGTGGCGCCTGGCGCTGGACATGCTGGACGAGGTCCGGGGGGACTGGGAGCTGTCCGACCTGCCGGTGGTCGCCGACGCCGGCTACGGCGACGCGACGGGTTTTCGCGAGGGCCTGACCGAGCGCGGCCTGGCCTACGCCGTCGCGGTGAAGGGCACCACCACCGCCTACCCGGGCGACGCCGCGCCCGAGCGCCCGCCCTACAGCGGCCAGGGCCGCCCACCCGGGCCCGCCTACCGCGACCCGCACACCACTCTTCGCCAACTCGCCCTGGAGACGGGGCGATCGGCGGCACGCACCGTGACCTGGCGCCAAGGGAGCAAGGCCACGAAGCACAACCCCCGCGCCGAGATGCGCTCGCGGTTCCTGGCGCTGCGGGTGCGACCGGCCAACCGGACGATCCGCCGCGCCGCCGACGGCTCCCTGCCCGAATGCTGGCTGCTGGCCGAGTGGCCGCCCGGCGCCGCCGAGCCCACCGACTACTGGCTGTCCACTCTGCCCGCCGACATTCCGCTGCGTGAACTCGTCCGCATCGCCAAGATCCGCTGGCGTATCGAGCACGACTACCGCGAGCTCAAGGACGGCCTGGGCCTGGACCACTTCGAGGGCCGCAACTACCCCGGCTGGCACCGCCACGTCACCCTCACCTCCCTCGCCCAGGCGTTCTGCACCATGCTCAGGCTCGACCCAAAAGCCCCTGCGCCGGCCTGACCCTCTACGCGGTCCTCCGCGAACTCCAGGCCCTCCTGGCTACCTGGACCGGCGCCTGCTCGATATGCGGCCAACCCGCCCCAGAACCAGAACCACACCACCGCACCTAACAAAGCCCTACTAG
>NZ_JBVHLF010000261.1:0-1525 GCF_055559155.1 Kitasatospora sp. NPDC024654 | reverse complement strand
CCATGATCCTGCTCTGCCTGGCCGGTTACGCCCGACCCCTGCCCGGCCGAGCACAACCGAGCCCCATCAAGACCCACAGAAGAGAGCGATGAGCCGAATTTTGGCCTGGCTCGTCGAGGGAGCCCGCCGCTACCTGGCCGGCGACAAGGACCTCACCGGCCCCGAGCGCGTCCAACTGGCCACCACCGCCTACGCCGAGACCGAAGACCACATGTCCCGCTTCATCGCCGAGGCCTGCAAACTGGACCCCGCCATGCGCGCCGAGCAAGCCAGCCTGTACGCCGCCTACAAGCAGTGGTGCCAGTTCGAGGGCACCGGACCGGTGTCGGCCCGCGCCTTCGCCGCCCGCATCCGCGACGTCCTCGGACTGGCCTCACCCAAGCAGATGGTCACCTCCAACCAGCGCAAGTACTACCCGGGCATCGGGCTGATCGTCGACCTCACCACCGGGGAGTCCCTGTGAGCGCCCTCATCGAACCCCACCAGCTCGCCCACGAGGACGACCTGATCTGGCTGGAGGACACCGGCCCACTCGAATACGTCCGCCAGACCCTGGACCGCCTGCCCACCCGCGCCGGCCGCCCCGCCTACCACCGCGACGGCCGCATGGTCGGCTACGCCATCCTGGGGGCCGGCGCCAAGTCCTCCAGGGCCTCGGGTACCTTCCTGCGCCGGGTCTTCTTTCTGCTCCCCCATGACCGAGACCAGGAACCGGACGGCCTCTACGCCTCCGCCGCCCCCTCCGAGGCCGTGGACCCGCGCACCCTGGCGCCACGGGTGAAGGGCTACAAGACCGAGCGCTCCGAAGGCGGCCCCGCCTCCGACGCAATGCGCGAGATGGGGATAACGCTACCCAAGAGCTGACCCGGGGGGCGTGTCAGCGATCTGGCTCTGGCCCGTAATCGGTGGTAGCGCTGTGTAGTGATCACTGGAGGAGGATGCGGTGGCGGAGCAGGGCAAACCCGGCTCGGCCGTGCATCTGCCTCATGATCCGCTTGGTTCGTGTATTGACACCCTCGGTGCGGCCGTTGTGGTAGGGGAGGGTGAGTCCGGCGTCGACGGCGGCGCGGTCGAGTTCGAGACCGTTCGCGAAGGAGTGCAGGTGAGGCAGGTCGGCGGCGCGGACCGTGGTGATCCAATCGGTGAGCTTGACGTCGTTGCCCTCGGCCGGGGTCAGCAGCTGAGCGAACTTGCCTGTGAGGCAGGCGAGTTCGGTCATCTCGGGGCAGGCTTCGGTGAGCTCCCGCAGCAGTGCGGCGTCCTTGTCCCGCAGTCGGGCGGCTGAGCAGGAGGCGGCCGAAGCGTTGCGGGGTGGTGACCGGCTTGTCGCCCTCGGCGCGACCCTGGGTGATGTAGCGGTAGAGCAGGCGCTGTCACGTTAATGAGCGCGTGTCCGGCTGAGGGTGTGCCGGGGTGCGGTGGGGTGCCTGGGGCAGGCCGACGGTCTCGGTGACGTGGTCCCAGATGGTGAAGCGGAGGCTCATCTCGAGTCGGTGTTCGGCGGCGGTCAGAAGGTGACGTCGGG
>NZ_JBVHLF010000260.1:0-1525 GCF_055559155.1 Kitasatospora sp. NPDC024654 | reverse complement strand
AGCTTGCGATTTTAGGGCGCAGAGATCGTTTAGGTCTGGGTTCTGCTGTTCTCCGGACATGGGAGCGGCCTTCGGGTGACGCTGGGTTCTCGCCAGAGATCCAGTTGCACCAGAAGGCCGTGATGGACAGTCTGCAAGACTCCCCTGCCCGCGTCGAGGCGTTGTCCGAGTTATCCAGGTTTCGTGCGGGTCTCCATGCCTGCTTCACCCGCCGTGGGGATGCCCTGTTCGAGTTGGCGGACGCGATGCTGTGCGCGCAGGGCCCGGTGCGATCACCGGTAGAGCTGTCCTTGGAGCCCGAGTTCCGACGCCGACACGGCTCTGTCTATGACGCCCTGGCCCATGGCCAGATGAGCAGTAGCCGCTTGCGGCACCTGCTGATCGGCCTGTCGGCCCCGGCCAGGACGGGCGAGCCGCTGATGTTCGCGATCGACACCACTCCGCACGCGCGCCCCGACGCCGAGTACGCCGACGAGCGGCTGATGGTGCAGGTCCGCGGCAAAGGCGGGGACCGCTGGCTGCCCGGCTGGCCCTACAGCCTGCTCGTCGGCATCCAGTGGGGCTCCTCCTCCTGGGTCGACCCCATCGAAGCACGTCGGCTGCGGCCCGGCGAGGAGCACACCGACGTCACGATCGACCAGATCACCGGGCTACTCAAAGACCTGACCGCGACTGGGAAGTGGCAGCCCGGCGACCCACCGCCGCTGGTCCTGCTCGACGCGGGCAACTACGCCACCGACCTCACTCACGCCCTGGCCGGCCATGACGTGCAACTGCTGGTCCGGCTGCGTAGCACCCGGGTCTTCTACCTCGACCCCCCGCCCCGGCGACCGGGACAGATGGGCGCGCCGCCGCGCCACGGCGCGGAGTTCTCCTGCTCCGACCCCGCCAAACGACACATCCCCGATTTCGAACGCACCGTGGAGTCCGAGCCGTACGGCACCGTGACGGTCCGCGCCTGGAGCGGACTGCACCAAAAGCTCGGCAGCACCGGCCGCTGGGCCAACTGGCCGCGGGACAAGCAGTTGCCGATCGTGCGCGGCACGGTCCTGCAGGTGGTGGTCGACCACCTGCCCGACGGCCGCAAGCCACCCAAAGACCTGTGGCTGTGGCACGCCGGCCCCGTCCCAGCCGATCCCGACCTGCTCTGGAAGGCCTACCTGCGCCGCTTCGACCAAGAGCACTTCCACCGCTTCGCCAAGTCCTATCTCGGCCTCGCCAGCGCACACCTGAGTTCGGCGGCAGCCACCGACCGGTGGGTGTCCATTGCCATGGGCGCCTACGCCCAACTACGCCTCGCCCGCTACCTCGTGGACGATCTGCGCCGCCCCTGGCACCCACGCCCCGACCCGGGCAAGCCCCTCAGTCCCTACAAGGTCCGACTCGGCTTCCGCCGACTCCGCGCACGAATCGGCACACCCGCCGACTCGCCGAAACCCACCCGCCCCGGCCCAGGCCGCCCGAAAGGCTCGAAGAACCGCCCGAAATCCAAGCGACCGCCCTACCGCAAGAGCGAACCGACCAC
>NZ_JBVHLF010000259.1:0-1546 GCF_055559155.1 Kitasatospora sp. NPDC024654 | reverse complement strand
CTAGTGCTGCTCCGCGTTAATTCGTGGAGGGGTGTTGATCAAGTGGCCGGGCCGCCGAGGTAGAGGCCGCAGGCACAGTCGAAGCAGTCCTCGGGGCTGCCGAAGGGAAGGCCGGTGGGCAGGAGGTTGTCCTCGTACTTGTCTCGGCTGGCCAGATACAGAGCAAAGCCCCAGGTGTGCAGGACTCCGGTGAAGCGCAGGCGGCACAAGGGGATCTGCTCGCCGATCTTCAGCTCGCCGCTCACGTAGGCGAATCCGGCGCGGAAGCGCACCTCGACGCGGGCCAGTTGCGGCCAGCACTCCGTCGCGCGGGCGTTCAGGCGAACGCGCAGGTGGTGCTGCATCGAGTCGGGCGGGTTCTTCGGCACGGCCCCCATCCTGCCCGGTTCATGGACGGGCCGCCATGATCATTGATCATGAACGTGCGCAGGCAGCCGGGCGGGGCGGTCGCGGCGGTTGCCGTGACCTTGGACGAGAAAGCACGCAGAACGCTGGAGCGGCTGGCCGTGTCGGCGAAAGCCCAGGTCCGTGAGGTTCTGCGAGCCCGGATCATGCTCGCCGCCGCCGAAGGCCTGGCCAACGCGCAGATAGCGCGCGAGCTGGACGTTGCCGTCAACACGGTGCGCAAGTGGCGCGGCCGCTTCGCCGAGCACGGCCTGGACGGTCTGAAGGACGCCGGACGCCCGGGCCGGCCCAAGGTCTACGACGACAAGGTCCGCGTGGCGATCGTGGCCGCCGCGACGAGCGCGCCGCCACACCCGCAGGCGACGTGGACCCACCGGGCCATCGCCGAGCGGGTCGCGGGCACCATCTTCGCGGCCATCTCGCCCTCTCAAGTCGGCCGGATCCTCGCCGATTTGGACCTGAGGCCGCACAAGGTCCGCGGGTGGCTCACCCGCCGCGACACCCCCGAGTTCTGGCAGCGCGCCGAACACATCTGCGACCTGTACCGCAACCCGCCCCAGGGCGCGGTACTGCTGTCGATCGACGAGAAGACCGCGATCGCGGCCCGCTCCCGCAAGCACCCCGGCCGCCCCGCCGCCCCGGGCCGGGCAGCCCACCAGGAGTTCGAGTACGTCCGCCACGGCACCGCCTCCCTCACGGCCGCGCTCGACGTGCGCACCGGCGAAGTCCTCACCGAGGTGATCGCCCGCAACAACGCGGTCACCTTCACCGCGTTCCTCGACCGCATTGACGCGCTCATCCCCGAGGGCACGGACATCCACGTGGTGCTGGACAACGGCTCCTCGCACACCGCCAAACACACCAAGGCGTGGTTCAAGGCCCACCCGCGCTGGACGACGCACTTCACCCCGCCCCACGCCTCATGGCTCAACCAGATCGAACTGGTCTTCTCCGCCCTGACCCGCAGCGTCCTGCGACACGGTGACTTCACCAGTCGCGACGACCTCATCGACAAGCTCGACAGCTACATCATCAACCGCAACAAGACCGCCAAGCCCTTCCGCTGGACCTACGACGGCACCCCACTCAAGGAGGCAGCCTGATCAACACCCCTCCACGAATTAACGCGGAGCAGCACTAG
>NZ_JBVHLF010000258.1:0-1555 GCF_055559155.1 Kitasatospora sp. NPDC024654 | reverse complement strand
CCGAGTTCGAACGCATCATCAACCAGCAGCGAGCCGAGACCCGACAGAGGGACGAAGCCGCATAGAGACGACTCTACGTTTCCAGGGGATTGACAACATGAACAACTGCGTGCGTCAGATCGCCGGTACCGGCAACGGCCCGCAGCTCACCACGAGCATCACGACGCCGGGCCTCGGTCCGTACCAAGCGGGCACGAACACGAAGAACACCATCGACACGGCACCGTACTGCCCCGCCGCCCCCGGCTGGCCCGTCAACATCTCCGGGACCCAGGCCTTCGACACCCTGGACACGGCGCGCGGCGCGGGGTTCGTGCAGTTCGCGGTGATCGCCCCGACCTGCCTGGCCGCACAGACCGCGACGGTCACCGGCACCGGATTCACCGCGCCCCCCTCGACCTCCTGCCTGACCATCGCCCCGACCAGCTGAACCGTCGCCAGGCCCACCGGCGCGGCGCCGCATGTGGCGGCGCGCCGTGCCTGCGCGGGGAGGGACACGCGAAGGTGCCGCGCACGCACAAGACCACGGAGGGGCTGTCGCTGGGAACCTGGCTGAACAACCAGAAAGCCCGGCGCGACAAGCTCAACGCCGAGCAGATCGAGCAGCTGGAGGCCCTGGGCGTGGCCTGGTAAGCCCGCCCGGCCAAGGTCGGTGTCCGTGGTCGGCGCTACGCTGCTGCGGCCCTGCGAAAGCACTGGAGGCTGGCATCCCGACAAGGGGCGCCGGCCTCCAGGTATCTCCAGGCCGTGGTCGGCGCGACGGCGAGCCCGCGTGGGCGCGGTCAGGTAGGGGGCTTCCCGGGTGGGGCCAACCTGCAGGGTGAGACGGGGCGCTATGCCGCGTCGGCGATGTCTTCCTCACTCTCCACGCCACCGCGCCGCACGATCAGCGCGCGCCGCGTGGTCGAGCCCGCTGCCTGCGGGTCGGCGGCGACGTCCCGGACAGTGACTTCCGGCATCGGCGCGGCGGCGAACAGCTTGTGCCGAAGCTTCGAGTCCCGGCTGACTGCCTCCATCGCCGCGTGCGCCGCGACCTTCTCGACAGCCGCGCGCTCGGTCGCGCGCAGTTCTTCCCAGCGGGCGTTCTCCTCGTCCGTCCAGGTGCGGCGCTCGACGATCTCCTCGTCGCCTGGGTGCTGCTGGCGGCGGCGCTCCTCCACCCGGGCGGTGTACAGGAGCAGGGCCAGGCGGGCATCGGCGCGCTGGCGCTGGAGTGCGATCAGGTCGTCGGGGAGGTCATCGTTCTCAGACACGGGGCGATCGTAGAACGGTCGTCTGACACGATCACCGAGGCCCGCCAGAGGTACACCGCCCCCATCGCCGGCACGTCGTCCCTACCGGGCGCCGGGGTGGGTTGGCGGGCCAGCCGCCAACAGCAACCCCTGACGGAGATCTTCGTGAGTGTCCTGTTCACGGCGGCTCAGCATGGCGGGCTGCCGGCGGACGTCATGGCCCCCGAGGACTCTGAGGTGAAAACCTCCTGCGGGTGATCGCTATGCGGCGGGAGGCGGTTCGGCGGTGACGTCGTAGCCGAGTTCGCGGAGCTTGGCCAGGT
>NZ_JBVHLF010000257.1:406-1569 GCF_055559155.1 Kitasatospora sp. NPDC024654 | reverse complement strand
GAGGCCCCTGTGCGTGCAGAGTACGCCGGGCGGCAGTACGTCGGCATCGACTTGCATCGCCGCCGTTCAGTGATCGTGAGGCAGACCGAGCAGGGGGAACTGCTGGAGAGTGTCCGGATCAACAATGACCCGGTCGCGCTGAGCTTGGAGATCGCCAAGGCCGGGCCGGATCCGGAGGTGGTGCTGGAAGCGACCTACGGCTGGTACTGGGCCGCCGACGTGCTCCAGGCGGCCGGGGCCACCGTCCACCTCGCCCATCCGCTGGGCGTCAAGGGCTTCACCTACCGCCGCGTGAAGAACGACGTACGGGACGCCGCCGACCTGGCCGACCTGCTGCGCATGGGCCGGCTGCCGGAGGCCTACCTGGCCCCGCCCGCCGTGCGCGAGCTGCGCGAGCTGGTCCGCCACCGGGCCAAGTGCGTGGCGCTCCGCTCCGGCCTGAAGGCCGAGGTCCACGCCATCCTCGCCAAACAAGGCCTCGACGTCGCGATGAGCGACATCTTCGGCGTCCGGGGGCGCGCACTGCTCGCCCAGGCCCCGCTGGACGGCCCGTTCCGCACACGCGCCGACGCCGCGCTGCGGCTGATAGACGCCTACGACTTCGAGATCGCGCTCGCCAACGGATGGCTCCGCGCCAGGCTCGCCACCCATCCTGGCTACCGAACCCTGCAGACACTGCCCGGCGTGGGTCCCACCCTGGCTGCGGTGTTCGTCGCCGAGATCGGCGAGATCGACCGATTCACCGACCCCGCCCACCTGTGTTCCTGGGCCGGACTGACGCCGCGTCACCGCGAGTCCGACACCAAGGTCCACCGCGGACGGATCACCAAGCAGGGCTCCAAGCTGGTCCGCTGGGCCGCCATCGAGGCCGCGCAGAAGATCCCCTCAGGATGCTGGCTCACCTCCACCCGCGCCGCCATCACCGAACGCCGCGGCCGCAACACCGCCACCGTCGCGGTCGCCCGCAAACTCCTCACCCTGGTCTACTACGGCCTGCGCGACGGCGAGATCCGCGCCCTACGCACTCCCCACAAGGCCGCGGCATGACCAAGCACCGCACCGCGACCGGCCGCAACACCGCCACCGTCGCGGTCGCCCGCAAACTCCTCACCCTGGTCTACTACGGCCTGCGCGACGGCGAGATCCGCGCCCTACGCACTCCC
>NZ_JBVHLF010000257.1:0-309 GCF_055559155.1 Kitasatospora sp. NPDC024654 | reverse complement strand
CCCCACAAGGCCGCGGCATGACCAAGCACCGCACCGCGACCGGGCGCGAGGCCGCCGCAGGTCTGACCCCCGCCCCGGCGGCGAGGTCGCGCCGCTGATTGACCCCGCCCGGCCGCCCGCCGCACCGCTCCATGCCCCCACCACCGGGGCGAAGGGATGACCGGCAGCCGTGCCCACGGCCTGCCCTCCGACAACCGCCCGGACCCTGGAGACGGCACTCCCACACCACGCCCACCCCATCCAGGAGCCACCCCCCGTTACCGAGCACTTCCGGCATCGGCATCGTCGTGAGCCCGGCGCCCGACCTCA
>NZ_JBVHLF010000256.1:0-1596 GCF_055559155.1 Kitasatospora sp. NPDC024654 | reverse complement strand
CTACCTCACCCCACTCGAGATCCGACAGCGACACCAGCAAGGTCACGCCTTGGCGGCGTAAACGGACAGTGTCCAACCGCAGGGTGGAACTTCAGAGTGCAAGTCGGCGAGCGCGACCGCGGATGCGGTCGGCCCAAGCACCCGCTCGAAGTCCAACGCCATGTTGGGCGCTCCGTTGCGGGCATGGGCTCGATCACCCCGGCTGGTGGCATTTCGTCGGTAGCCCACTGAACACCGTTACGCTCCGTTATCGCTCCACAGAGAGTGGATCAGAACCGGACTACAAGGCCGTTGACAGTCCTCGCGCTACGTCACCGAGGTCCCGCCCGCTCCGCGTAGGCGGAGGTTGGTCGTTGCCGGCGGCACCGCCCTTCCGGCAGTCGGTGTCCGCTCCGCGCAGGCGGAGGTTGGTCGACGAAATTCACGTGGGGACTGGCGCCGCTGGTGTGACTGAGCGCTTCAGTTGGCGAGTCTGAGCGTTGTTGTTGGCGGGTGCGGGGCTGCGATCATGCCGACATGGATGTTGCCTTCTTCGTCGCCGGGCTGCTGCGTGCCAGCCGCAAACGGCTCGGCACCTCAGCGAGCCGAAGAACCTAGATCGTCCGTGATGGATAAGCGAAACGCCGCCGCCTCAGTGACCAGGGGCGGCGGCGCGATTTCATTGTGCTACTTAAGGACTACTGCCACCAGGTCACCAAAGCGTCGGTGTAGTAGGCCATGCCCACCTGTCCTCCGTTGGTGTGGGTGCTCTCCAGCTCCCACTCGCTGTCGCTCACCGACCACAGGTGACCGCCGTTCGGTTGGCCGTTGGAGCCGTGGTTGTTCATGTCGAACCGCTGGTTGATCCGGCCGTTGCAGGCCCACACGACCATCTCGTTCGGGAAGTTGTTGCCCGGCACGTCCAGGCACAGGTTCGGGTTGTACTTCGGGTGGAAGTACCAGCCGCCCTCGGCGGCCTTCTCCAGGCACCAGCGCTCATTGTCCTGGTTGACCCAGTCCCAGGTGCCCACAGCCGCACCCTGGCCACCCCAGCCGTTGACCTCCAGGTATTCCGCCGGATGGCCGGGGACGGCGTAACCGTCGTTGTAGGTGTGGACGTTCTGGCTCTGGCACACGTTCGACGGGACGGCGACGGCCGCCTGCGCCGCCCCCGTGCCCAGGCCGAGCGCAGCCACCGAGGCCGCCGCGATGGTCAGGGCCTTGATTTGCTTCAGCAAGATGAAGATCCCTCCCGATAAGCCAGGCTGTTGTCATGCACAGCAACTCACCGGATCGACCATACCGGACGGTCATAGGGCTGTGCTTCGCCATCCCCTCAACCTCCTGACCCCTTCCTCGCCGCCCCCACGCCTGCGCCCATCGTCGAGCCCCCGGCGTATCCGGCGACCCATTCCGTCCCGCCGGCGACGGCTCAGGGGGATCGCGGTCTACCTCGCCCCCGACGTACGTCCCGCTGCGGAACAGCGCCGGGAACTCCCCAGGCCCGTACCGCTCGTCGAGGCGGGTCTGTACTTTGAACGGTGTAACTCCCGATCATGGAAGTAGCACCTGATGAGCGACGTGACTGTCTCCGTTGAGGCGGTTGAAGAGATCCGG
>NZ_JBVHLF010000255.1:0-1602 GCF_055559155.1 Kitasatospora sp. NPDC024654 | reverse complement strand
GTGTCGGCGGCGGCTGAACCGTGACCCACTTTGGACGGTTGAGTTCTGACCCTCGCGTCGTCGGTGGTCTTGTTCAGTCGTTGTCGGTGGTGCGGGTGCGGCCGAGTTCGCGGCCCCGCATGCGGTAGGACTCGCCCTTGAGGGAGTGGACCTCGGCGTGGTGGACGAGTCGGTCGATCATGGCGGCGGCGACGGTCTCGTCGCCGAAAACTTCTCCCCAGCGTCCGAAGGGCTTGTTCGATGTGACGATCACACTGGCTCTTTCGTATCTGTTCGAGATGAGTTGGAAGAACAGGTTCGCGGCCTCGGGCTCGAACGGGATGTAGCCGACCTCGTCGATCACGATCAGCGGGTAGCGGCCGAGTTTGACCAGTTCGTCCTGGAGCCGGCCGGCCTGGTGGGCGGTGGCGAGGCGGTCGACCCACTGGGAGGCGGTGGCGAACGCGACCCGGTGTCCGGCCTGGCAGGCGCGAATGGCGAGCCCGGTGGCGAGGTGGGTCTTGCCGGTGCCCGGCGGCCCCAGGAAGATCGCGTTCTCCTTGGCCGCTATGAAGTCCAATGTTCCCAGATGGGAGAGTTGTTGGCGCGTCAGGCCGCGCAGATGGGTGAGATCGAGTTCCTCGATGGTCTTGATCGCGGGGAAGCGGGCGGCTCGGATGCGGCCCTCGCCGCCGTGGCTGTCGCGGGCGGAGACCTCGCGCTGCAGGCAGGCGACGAGGTATTCCAGATGGGTCCAGGATTCTGCCTGGGCGCGTTCGGCCAGGCGCTCGGCGGCGTCCAGCAGGGCTGGGGCCTTCATGGCGCGGGCGAGGAAGGCCAGGTCTGCGGCGGTCTGCCGGCCGGTGCGGGCCGCCTGGCCGTCGGGCTTGGCCGCGTCGGTCGTGGTGGTGCGG
This sequence comes from Kitasatospora sp. NPDC024654, assembly GCF_055559155.1. Lineage (NCBI taxonomy): Bacteria > Bacillati > Actinomycetota > Actinomycetes > Kitasatosporales > Streptomycetaceae > Kitasatospora > Kitasatospora sp. NPDC024654. Next base: position 709 of record NZ_JBVHLF010000255.1, on the reverse strand, counting down.
GCCATCAGGTGCCGTCCTCCTTTCCGGCGCCGCCCTCGATGATGGTGAACATGCGGTCGTAGGTGCCCAGTTCGCGTTGCTCGACCTCGATGCCGAGGCTGTCGGGTGCCAGGAGGGCGGTCCGGGCGATGGCGGCGCGGGCGGCCTGTTGGTGGATCACCTCGCCGCGCAGGACGCGAGCCGCGGCGGCGTGCTCGGGGTCGGTCAGGCTCTGGTGCTTGGCCCAGCAGCGGGCATGGCGGGCCACGATGTCGTTGCCGGCGATGACGGTGACCTCCTCGTTGTCGGCGCGGACCATGACGGTGTGCCCGATCGCCCGGGGGTGGACGGAGTAGTCGTTGGTGTCGACGCGGATGTAGTGGTCACGGCCGATGCGGGTGTGGAATCGCCACCAGTGCGGCGGGGTGACGGGCGGGATCGCCAGCATCGCGGCGCGGTCGCTCTCCCATCGGTCCACCGGGCGGGCGTCGATCGAGCGGTGCTGGCGCCGGTTGGCAATCTGCAGCCAACCGGTCAGCTGGGTGTTGAAGTCGTCCGGGCCGATGAAGGTGCGGCCGGGTAGGAAGCTCGTCGCCAGGTAGCCGTTGGCCCGCTCGACCAGGCCCTTCGCCTCGGGGTCGCGGGGCCGACAGAGGTGGACCTTCACAGCGAGCAGTCCCGCGAACGCGGCGAACTCGGATGTCAGGCGGCCCTTGCCAACTCCGGCCTC
>NZ_JBVHLF010000254.1:0-1657 GCF_055559155.1 Kitasatospora sp. NPDC024654 | reverse complement strand
CTACGCCGCCGCCAACACCTACCTCGACACCCTCGCCACCCACCGCCACACCCAAGGCCTCCCCGCCACCTCCCTCGCCTGGGGCCTCTGGGCCGGGACCAGCACACTCACCAGCGGTGTCGACCAAGCGTCCCGGGCCCGGATGGCCCAGCTCGGGCTGCTCCCGCTGCCCACCGACGCGGCACTGGAACTCTTCGACGCCGCGCTCGCCAGCAACCTGCCCCTGGCGGTACCGGCCGCCTTCGACCTCGGCGGGCTGCGCGGGCGTGCCGCCTCCGCTCCCGTCCCGCCGCTGCTGCGCGGGCTGGTCGGCACGGTCCTGCGCCGCAGCTCGCAGGCCGGACCGGCGGACGAGCAGGGACTGCGCGAGCGCCTGGCCGGACTGAGCACGGACGAGCAGGCACGCACCCTGCTCGACCTGGTCCGCACCCAACTCGCCGCGGTGCTCCACCACTCGGCGCCCGAGGCGATCTCCGACCGGCGCGGTTTCCTCGAACTCGGCCTGGACTCGCTGACCGCGGTGGAGCTCCGGAACGCGCTGGCCAGGGCCACCGGCCTGCGGCTGCCCGCCACGCTGATCTTCAACTACCCGACCCCGGCCGCCCTCGCCGAACACCTGCGGACCCAACTGCTGGGCACCGTCCTCGCCGTCACCACCACACCGGCCGCGCCGACCAGTGCCGACGATGACGACCTGATCGCCATCGTCGGGATGGGCTGCCGCTTCCCCGGTGGCGTGACCACTCCCGACGGGCTGTGGCGGCTGGTCGCCGAGGGCGTCGACGCGATCGGCGAGTTCCCCACCGGGCGCGGTTGGAACATCGAGGCGCTGTACGACCCGGACCCCGACGCGGTGGGCAAGACCTACACCCGCCAGGGCGGGTTCCTCTACGACGCGGACGGGTTCGACGCCGACTTCTTCGGCATCAGCCCGCGCGAAGCACTCGCGGTCGACCCGCAGCAGCGCCTGCTGCTGGAGACCAGTTGGGAGGCGATCGAGCGGGCCGGCATCGACCCGGAGAGCCTGCGCGGCAGCCGGACCGGCGTCTTCACCGGCGTCATGTACTACGACTACGGCACCCGGCTGGCCAACCAGACACCGGACGGCTTCGAGGGCTACCTCAGCACCGGGAGCGCCGGCAGCGTGGCCTCGGGCCGGATCTCCTACACCTTCGGCCTGGAGGGTCCCGCCGTCTCGGTCGACACGGCCTGCTCGTCCTCGCTGGTCGCGCTGCACCTGGCCGCCCAGGCGCTGCGCAACGGCGAGTGCGGGCTGGCGCTGGCGGGTGGCGTCACGGTGATGGCCACTCCTACCACCTTCCTGGAGTTCAGCCGGCAGCGCGGGCTCTCCCCCGACGGGCGCTGCAAGTCCTTCGCGAACGCCGCCGACGGTGTCGCGTGGGCCGAGGGCGCCGGCGTGGTGCTGCTGGAGCGGCTCTCCGACGCGCGGGCGGCCGGACACCCGGTCCTGGCCGTCATCCGGGGCAGCGCGGTCAACCAGGACGGCAAGAGCAGCCAGCTGACCGCGCCGAACGGGCCCTCGCAGGAGCGGGTGATCCGGGCCGCGCTGGCCAACGCCCGGCTGACGCCCGACCAGGTGGACGCGGTCGAGGCGCACGGCACCGGCACCACCCTCGGCGACCCGATCGAGGCGCAG
>NZ_JBVHLF010000253.1:0-1692 GCF_055559155.1 Kitasatospora sp. NPDC024654 | reverse complement strand
TCGAAGATCCGTTCTCGGGCCGACACGTCGGTCCCGAGGTGCTCCATCGTCGTGCTGGTGCCGACCAGCAGGGCGATCAGCTCCGGCAGGCCCAGCTCCGAGCGGACCGCCCCGGCTTGTTGCGCCCCGGACAGTAGCTCGGACAGTTGCGCCTGGATCACCTTGCTGGACTCCTGCAGGGCCGCGTGCGCGTCCACGCCGGCGGCGGCGAGTGCCTGGGCGAACTCGTTCTTGCCCGCGGACTGGTCGATCACCAGGCGGAAGCAGCCAAAGAAGGCGTCGGCGGGTTCGGCCTCGGCGGCCAGCTGCGCGGTCTGGGCCGCGATCGTCTCCAGCCTGCGCACCATCACCGCCTCCAGTAGGGCCTCCTTGGTCGGGAAGTGCCGGAAGAGCGTGCCGACCCCGACCCCGGCGGCCCGGGCGATCTCCTCGGTCGGCACGCCGACGCCGCGGGTGGTGAACACCTCCGTGGCGACGTCCAGCAGCCTGGCCCGGTTGCGGGCCGCGTCCGCCCGCAGCGGGCGTTCCTGAGCGTCGCTCATCCCTCCCACCCCACCCTTCCCCGCCGACGGCAGAGCCCTGGACAACCGGAGTCGCCAGTCCGTATCGTATGAAACCTGAGTCGCCAGTCCGATTCTAGCGACGGATCCGGCAGGGGGTTGATCATGTCTGAAACGCTGTCACCGCGCGAGGTCTTCCAGAAGCTCCTCGAGGGCATCACCGCGGGGCGGTTCGCGGAGCTGGCCGAGCTCTACGCCGAGGACACCGTGGTGGAGACCGCCTTCGAGCCGGTCGGGCCGCGCCGGTTCGAGGGGCGGGCCGCACTCAAGGAGCGGTTCGCGGAGGTCTCGCAGCATTCGCCCGTGGAGCTGACCGCGACGAACGTGGTGATCCGGGAGACCGACGACCCGGAGGTGATCGTCGCCGAATGGAACTACCAGGTGCACCACCGGGTGACCGGGCGGAACTTCGAGGTCGCCAACATCCAGGTGCTGAGGGTCCGCGACGGCCTGATCGTCAGCAGCCGGGACTTCCACGACCACCTGGCCCTCATCGTGGCCGGCGGCGACCTGCCGCAGCTGGTCGCGGCGCTGGACGGCAAGTAGCGCGAGCGCGGGGCCGCGGGTCGGGACTCCCCCCAGGGTCTCGGCCCGCGACGCGTTCCGCCGACAGCGCTCTCGGACGGACTCGCCGTGAGGAAGCCGCTCCGGCTTCCCGTCGTGCCGACAAGCTGCTTCCGGGTCAGTGATCATAGGCGGTCAGTGACCGCATGACCGGCTGGCCGGTGTGCTGGTTGTGCCAAATCGCCGCGGTCAGCGCGAGGATCCGTTGGAGCACGCGGACGATCACACCGCCGGGAGTGCGACCGCGGTGGCGCTCCAGGTCGAGCTGTCCCTTGAAGGTCTCGTTGATCGACTCGATGACCTGCCGCAACGGTTTGAACAGCTGTGACCCGGCCCGCTCGGCCTCGCCCCTGCGTGCCGGACGCAGTAGCTGGACGCCCAGCTCGGCGAGCTGTGTTTCGAACTCGCGGCCGAAGTAGTTCTTGTCGCCGATCAGCGTCTGCCCGCGACGGTCGTCGAGGAGTGCCGGCTCGGCGGCGAAGATGTCGAGCAGGGTCTCGCGCTCGTCGGCCTTCGCCCCGGTCAGCGCGAAGGCGATCGGCAGTCCGCCGAGGGTGCACACCAGGTG
>NZ_JBVHLF010000252.1:0-1706 GCF_055559155.1 Kitasatospora sp. NPDC024654 | reverse complement strand
TTCAGCGGGAGTGGTGAGCTGAGCCTGAATCAGTAGAAGGTGCCCTGTGACCTGCAAGGATGTGAGTGTCGAGTTCATATCCAGCGCGCGGGTAAGGGCACCTTCTGGGTGAAGGCTATCGGGTGGGACAAGCGGCTGTCGGTGAAGGCCGACGGCAAGGGCATGGTCGGGCACGCGGGGGCGGCACTGCTGCGCCGGTGCGCGGACCGGACCGGGCTGACCGGGGCTCTGGGCAGGGTGCTGCCACGTGGGTCGGGGGCGGGCTGGCGCGAGCGGGGCCAGGTGGTGGTGATGCTGGCCACGGCGATCGTGCTGGGGGCGAGGAGCCTGCTGGACGCCGAGTCCTTGCTCGCTCACCAGGCAGCGCTGTTCGGGATGCCGGCCTCGGACTCCACCATGCGCCGCGCGCTCATCGCGATCGACGAGAAGGTTCTCATCAGGGTCGCCAAGGCTCGTGCGAAGGTGCGCCGACACGTGTGGAGTCGGCTCGCGCTGCGGCCGGGCGGCTTCCCCTGGCTGAACGTGGCGGGCAAGCGTCTGACCGGCTGAATCGTCATCGACATCGACGCCACGGTCATCACCTCGGCTTCGAAGAAGGCCGGGGCGGCGGCCACCTTCAAGCGCGCGTTCGGCTTCCACCCGCTCGCGGCCTGGTGCGCGAACACCCAGGAGTCCCTGGCCATGCTGCTGCGGCCGGGCAACGCGGGAGCGAACACGGTGGCCGACCACCTGACCGTGCTCGCCGATGCCCTGCGGCAGATCCCCGACTCCTCGGCCGCGAAGATCCTCATCCGGATCGACGGCGCGGGTGCCACACATGAACTCCTGGACCACCTCGAGCGGTTGAACACCAGGCGCCGCACGGTTCGCTATCTGGTCGGCTGGAAGATGACCGATGCCGACGAGCGGGCCATCGCGCTCCTGCCGGCCGGGATGTGGACCGACACTCTGGCCCAGGACGGGACCGCGGTCGGCTCAGCGCACGTGGCCGAGCTCACCGACCTGAACACCCGCGACGGCTGGCCCGACGGCATGCGCCTGCTGGTTCGACGCACTCGGCCCTCGGCCCGGCAGCTGAAGAAGCTCACCGACTTCGAGAAGCGTACCGGCTGGCGGTACGCGATCACCGCCACCAACATCCGGCACATGTGGGGCATCGCCGGCTCGCACCAGCCGCAGTGGCTCGACGTACTCGCCCGGGCCCGAGCCCAGGTCGAGGATCGGGTGCGCTGCAACAAGGCCCTCGGCCTGCACAACCTGCCCAGCCAGGACTGGACCGCGAACCGGTCCTGGATGCTCGCCTGCAACATCGCCGCCGACCTCGATGCCGGGACCCGGCTCCTTGGACTGCACGACGTCGACGACCTGGCCGGCGCCGAACCCGACACCATGCGCTACCGCCTCTACCACGTGCCCGCGAAGCTGACCCGGCACGCCCGCCGCCGCTGGCTCACCCTGTCACGGACCTGGCCCTGGCGCGACGCCTTCGCCACCTGCTGGCACCGCCTCGGCCAACTGCCCGCACTGAGCTGACCTGCGATCACCGTCCCGACGAGGACCAGGAAGGAGGACAACCGCAGACCTCGGCACCGTGGAACCCGAGCGCAGCCGCAGCGACACGCGAAGGCCCCGCCCCCGACCACGAGGGACAAACCGGGCGAACGGATCACCTCGTCAACCGCTCCCGGACTCTGACGAATCGAGGT
>NZ_JBVHLF010000251.1:0-1744 GCF_055559155.1 Kitasatospora sp. NPDC024654 | reverse complement strand
CCGTCGGAAAAGGACCCGAACCACGGGCACCTCGTCGGCGGCCTACTTCACTCTGTGAGGGCCGAGGGGTGAGATTCCCCTCGGCTACTCGGCAGCCCTTCCCTCCAGAAGAGCCGCACTCATCGTGTTTCGTGCACCACATCGGCGAGCGGGGATGGCTGACAGGCCCCGACCTCACCGGCCTCGTACTCGATCTCCCACGCCATCACCCTAAAACGCCGAAGTCAGTGTAGGCCCGACCGCTGATCGCTCAGGTGCGCCGCAGCGTCGCGGTGGCGATCTCCAGGAAGTCGCGTAGCAACTTTTCGCGCCGGTCCGCGCGGACGACCAGGCACGTCTCGATCCCTGGGGCGTCCGTGACGGGGAGATGGGCGAGGTCGGGGCGGGAGTAGGAGCGCGCGACGCTCAGCGGGACGAGCGCGATGCCGTGCCCGGAGGCGATGAGCTCGAACTTCTCCTCCAGGGTCGACGTGCGCCGCGTCGGTGTGTCGAGCATCGGCTCACCGTCGAGGTCTGCGGAGGTGAGCTCCTGGCGGCAGGCGAGCGGGTGTGCCGCGGGCATGCAGGCGACCCTGGGCTCATGGCCGACGGGGATGGTGTGCAGTCCCGAGTCGTCGAACGGCCGCCGTAGGTACCCGACCTCGGCCCGGCCGTCCCGCAGCGGCGCGTCCTGCTCCCACCAGCGTGCCGGGACGACGTCGGTCTCGACGTCCGGGTGGCGCGAGGTGAACGCCCGGATCGCCTCCGACACACGCAGCCCGGGGGAGAAGGCGATTACGAGCCGTTGGACGCCCCGATCGACGTCGTGCACGCGTCGCACCGCCGCTGTGACGGCTGCGAGGATCCCTTGAGCCTCCTCGTGGAGCTGCTTCCCGGCGGCTGTCAGCTCCACGCTGCGGGTGGTTCGCACCAGCAGCGTGCACTCCAACTCCTGCTCCAAAGCCCTGACCTGACGGCTGAGAACTGGCTGGGTGATGTAGAGCTGTTCCGCCGCCCGGCCGAAGTGTCGGTGCTCGGCCACCGCGACGAAGTAGCGGAGCTTGCGCAGGTCGAGATCCATGCCCTCAAGGTATCAATCAGCGGGAAGGGTATTGGACGGCGCCAGTGGCCGACCCCGAGACTCGAAACATGATCGTCATCACCACTCCCACCGGCCAGATCGGCAGCCGGCTCCTGGACATCCTGCTCAACGAGGCCCCCACGCGCGGTGAAGAGCTGCGCGTCATCGTGCGCGACCCCGGGAAACTCCCCTCCGCGGCCCGCGCCCGCGTGGACGTCGTCACCGGCTCCCACGGCGACGCAGCGGTCGTCGACCGGGCCTTCACCGGCGCGGACGCCGTCTTCTGGCTCGCCCCGCCAGACCGGCAGACACCAAGCCTGGACGCCGTGTACTCCGGGTTCACCCGCGCCGCCGCGAAGGCGTTCACGGCCCACGGAGTGAGGCACGTCGTCGGCGTCTCGGCGCTCGGCCGCGGCACTCCCACCGCCGACCGTGCCGGGCTGGTGACAGCGTCGCTGGCCATGGACGACCTCATCGCAAGTACAGGCGTGGCCTACCGGGCGCTCGCGAACCCGACCTTCATGGACAACCTGCTACGGCAGGTAGCGCCGATCCGCGACCACGGCGTGTTCATCGACACAGTCACCGCTGAGGTTTCCCCTCTGACCTGGACAGCTTGATACTGGGACGGTTGATCCCAGAGGAAGCAGTTCGAGGTAGTGAGTAAGCAGAGCAACAGGAGCA
>NZ_JBVHLF010000250.1:0-1753 GCF_055559155.1 Kitasatospora sp. NPDC024654 | reverse complement strand
CCCTCCGCAAAAACCACCCCGAACCACTCACCCTCACCACCACCCTCGCCCACCTCCACACCCACGGCCACCCCACCACCTGGCCCACCACCCAAACCCCCACCCAAACCCCCACCCACCCAACCGAGTTGCCCACCTACCCCTTCCAACGCGACCGCTACTGGCTCCACCCCACGCACACAGCCGACCTCAGCTCCACCGGCCTCACCCCCAGCGACCACCCGCTGCTCGACGTGGCCGTCGAACTGCCCGACGGCGGCCACCTCTTCACCGGCCTGCTCTCCCTGCACCGCCACCCCTGGCTCGCCGAGCACGCCGTCCTGGGCGCCGCGGTGCTGCCCGGCGCCGCCTTCGCCGAGATCGCGTTCCGGCTGGCCGACCGGCTCGGCTACGACGAGGTGAACGGCCTCGTCCTGGAGCAGCCACTGGTGCTGCCCGAGCAGGGCGGCGTCGAGATGCGGATCGTCGTCGGCGCGGCCGAGGAGTCCGGGGGCCGTTCCTTCCGCGTCCACTCCCGGCCGCACCGCGCCGACCGCCAGGAACAGCGGGAGTGGGTGAGCAACGCCACCGGACGGCTGGACAACGTGTTGGACACCCCGCCGGCGCCGACCACCCCGGCCCCGGCCGGGAGCTGGCCCCCGGCGGGGGCGGAGCCGATGGCGGTCGACTCGCTGTACGCGCGGGTCGCGGCTGCCGGGATCAGCTACGGCCCGGTCTTCCAGGGCCTGCGGGCCGCCTGGCGGCACGGCGACGACCTGTACGCCGAGATCGCCCTCACCCCCGACGCCGCACCCGACGGCTACGGCGTCCACCCCGCCCTGCTCGACGCCGCCCTCCACCCGATCGCCCTGCTCAACGGCGGTGACGCGGACGGGTCGAGCGCACCGGTCCTCCGGCTGCCCTTCGAGTGGAACGGCATCCGGCTGCACGCCACCGCCGCCGGCGGGCTGCGGGTACGGATGTCGTCGATCGGCCCGGACACCGTCGCGCTCACCCTCACCGATCCGGTGACCGGTGCACTGCTGGCCGAGGTCGAGTCACTGACCGTCCGCCCGGTCGACCCCGCGGCGTTCCGTCGGGCCGGCCTGTCGGATCCGCTGTACCAGCTCACTTGGACCCCCCTGCCCAGGTCGGCCGAGCCGGTGCGGACCGCCGGCCGTTACGCCCTGCTCGGCACGGTTCCGGACGGCTCCGCCGAACTCCCGGCCGGCGCCACCCTCCACGGTGACCTCACCACGCTCGCCCGGAACCTCGCCGAGGCACCCGCCGACGTGCTCCTCGTCCTCGCTGAGCCCGCCGAGCAGGACGATCCGGTGGCCGCCGCCCACCAGGTGGCCGAGGCCCTGCTCTCGGTGCTGCAGGACTTCCTCGCCGACGAGCGGCTCGCGGAGAGCCGGCTGGTCGTGCTGACCCGGGGCGCGGTCGCGGCACGCGAGGGCGACGCCGTGCCGGGGCTGGCGAGCGGCCCGGCCTGGGGTCTGATCCGTGCGGCGCTGTCGGAGAACCCCGGCCGGTTCGTGCTCATCGACCACGACGACACCGACGCCTCCTGGCAGGCCCTGCCGGCGGCACTGGCCGAGAGCGACGAACAATTCGCCATCCGTGACGGACAGTTGTACGTCCCACGCCTCACCAAAACCACCACTCCCGACCCCGACCAGACCCCCACCCCCCTCGACCCCAACGGCACCATCCTCATCACCGGCGGCACCGGAACCCTCGGCACCCTCCTCGCCCGCCACCTCGCCACCAC
>NZ_JBVHLF010000249.1:0-1769 GCF_055559155.1 Kitasatospora sp. NPDC024654 | reverse complement strand
GAGTTCGAACGCATCATCAACCAGCAGCGAGCCGAGACCCGACAGAGGGACGAAGCCGCATAGAGACGACTCTACGTTTCCAGGGGATTGACAGGACCCTTGTCGTTTGCCGTGATGGGTGTCGGCGGCAACGGCGTCAGAGGCCAGGCCACGGCCGTTCTGGTGAACGTATCAGCGTCGCATCCGGCGAGCGGTGTCTGTGGTGAGTTGCTTTGATTGCTTCGTCGCCGTGGTCGGGACCGGGTGCGGTTGCTTAGGCATTTCGGGTGGTTTGCGGCCGTGATGCCAGGCTCTGGCGCGCGGGTGCCCGTGATCATGAGGGCCATGACTGCTACGAAGCAATGGCCTCGCCGGGTCCGGCGCAGTGCCCGAACCGCGCTGGCCCTGTCCGTTCTCGCCGCGACGACCACGATGACCACCGCCGCTGCCTCGGCGGCTGCCGCTCCCGTTCTCCGTGACGGTGTGGCGCACGGGTTCGCGGTGTTCGCCGAGAACGGGGAATGGCGGGTCCCGGCTGGCGTGGGCTCGTTCACGGTGTACATGTGGGGGGCCGGCGGCGGTGGTGGCGGCGGGGCCGGCGGCGCGGGTGGTGGCGGCGGGGAGGGCGGGAAGCCCGGAAGCGGGGTGACCTCCGGAAGCGACGAAAGCGGCGGGGGCGGCGGGGGCGCCAGCGGGTCGAGCGGGGGCGGCGGCGGGGCTGGCGCGTTCGTCCAGTGCACCCTGAACACCAATGACGAGTACAGCTTCCGGGTCTTCGTGAGCCAGGCCGGCACGGGCGGGGCTGGTGGTGGCGGAGGAGGCGGTGGCGCGGGCGGTCTGGGTCTTGGCGGGAACGGCTGGAACGGATCGGACGGCGGCGCCGGAGGCGCGGGCAGTCACGCCAGCATCACCACGATCACGGGAGGTCCGTACAACCTGATTCTCGGAGCTGCGGACGGCGGGTGGGGCGGCGGGGCCGCCTCCAGCTCGGGCGGTGGGCAGGGCGGAACTGAGAACGGAGCCTCTGGCGGTCAGGCGACCGGGGGCACATCCGGCGGTCAGGGCAGTGGCATGGGTTTCTCCTTGTGCGGCGGCAGTCTCAGCAATGGTGGTGCGGGCGGCGGGGGCGGGGCCGGCTCCTCCGGCTGGAAGGCCGATGGCTCCGTCGGCGGCGGTGGAGGGAACAACTTCCGTGCCCTCAGCCGGCCCGGCGCCGGTGGAAACCCGCAGGGCCCGACCACGCTGACCCTTCCCGGCGGAACCAGCTACACGGTCCCGCGCGGCATTGCCGAAGGCGGATGGGGCGGCCAGGGCGGTGACGGCGGCACCGGTGGCACCGGTGGCACCGGCTTCTCCCGCGGCTGGAACGGGGAATCCGGCCAGGCAGGAGGCGCTGGCGGCAACGGCGGGAGCGGCCTGATGGTCATCGCCTGGTAGACAGCCCGAGTACCTGTCAGCTCCCGGGGTGGAGCGCGAAGGGGCGCCGACCACGGTCGGTGCCCTTTCATTGTCAGATCCGCCATGCCAGCCATCCCGCCGGGACCTGTCTGTCGCTGTCGACCGGGACGACCTGACGGAAGACCTCGGCGGCCGGATCCGCGACGGCCTCAGTGAAAATGCGACTGCGTGGAGACGGCCGAGATCCTCACGCAGACACCTGCGCGCTGCCGCCTGTCCTGTCGCGTTGAGCCTGTCTCTCGGCGACGGGTGAAAACTGACCGCTGGACGGCGGATGAATCGGGACCCACCGGAGCAAATCCGACCCTTCTTGCGATCGTCTGATCATCCTG
>NZ_JBVHLF010000248.1:0-1777 GCF_055559155.1 Kitasatospora sp. NPDC024654 | reverse complement strand
TCGGCATCCCCCGGCCTTGTGCAACGGAGCACGGCTCAGCCCGCCATTGCGAGCATCGGCGGCGCCCGACTGACCCCTTGGAATCGATCATCTAGGCTCGCCTCCATGCCCGAGTCCGCCCCTGACCCTCGCCTGCAGTCCTTGATCAACCAGCTCCTGCCGGGGGTCGTGAGGACGGTGAAGATCGCAGGGTTCGACGGAACGGACGTCTTGGTGCAGCTTGTGGATGCCGAAGGGGCGGAAGCCGAGATCGGGCGGATTCCTCGGCATGAGGCGTCGATGCGTCGGATGGAGCATCCGTCTGAGCTGTTCGAGGTCGGCCAGGAGATCAAGGCCGAGGAGATCGGGCGTTGGCGCGAAGGACAGCTTCACCTCTCCGCCAGGGCGTGCGAGAACCCGGCCTTGCGGTCCTTTCTCCTGGCGTTTGAACGAGGGCAGGTCGTCACTGGGACGGTGTCCGAGGTCCACAACTTCGGGGTCTTCGTTCATGTCGATGGCGAACCGGAGGGCTTGTGCACCGGCTTCATCCGGGGGCCGGACCTGACGTGGGGCTGGATCAGCCATCCCAGCGAGGTGGTGGAGGCCGGCCAGCGGATCACCGCTGAGGTGATCATTGCCGAGACGCGCTCCGGACAGGTCACGCTCTCGCTGAAGGCTCTGCAGGAAGATCCGCTCATTCGGTTCGCGGATCAGGTCGGCCGGGTTCTCACCGGGCCGATCACCAGGATCGTTCCCTTTGGTGTGTTCGTGCAGCTCGCTCCCGACGTTGTGGGGTTCCTTCACCTCTCGGAACTGACCGACCAGCCGGTCGAGACCCCGGATCAGCTTGTCGATGAAGGCGAGATGATCACGGTGAAGGTCACCGAGGTCGATCTCCAGCGTCACCGGGTTCGGTTGGGCGCCGTTGGCGGAGCGCTCTGAACGGCCTTCGGCCTCACTGGTTCCAAGTGGCCTGTTCAGGCTCGGAGAGGGCTTGTGCGAGAGCGTCGGCGGCTTCGGCCAGGAGGACGGCTGTGCTGGTCAGACCAGTGGCGAGGCAGCGCATGCCGTTGGCGGCTGGCCCGCTCCGGCGTGCCCAGGAGCCCTCTGCGGCCGGCACTCTCATGACGGGCGCGAGCGTCCATTCGCTGCCGGTGATCTGGGCCCAGATGTAGGCGGAGGTGACGTTGCGGGTCAGCAGCGGGCCGCATGCTTGCGGGTCGGTCCGGGCTGCGGCGAGAAGGGCTTCCCACTGGTGGTTCGGCAGGTGCCAGGTGGCGAACCGCCTCCGGCGCTCGAGGTAGTCGATCTGGTCCGGGAGGTCGGCGATCTGCTGGGCGAGGTCCTGCAGAGCGTCCATCACGTCGAAGTCCGGAGACGCTCGGACCATCGCTTCGGGACTCATCACTCGGCCCCCGTGGTCCAGCCAGGCCGCTGGAACCCCCAGGAATCTGGCCCCTCCGCGTGGACTGTCACCGGTGACGGCCTGGACCAATTGCAGCGCAACTGTCCTGCGCATGGCATAGACGGAGGCGGGGGGGGAAAGCGGTCGACGCCAGGAAAGTGCTGTTTGAACCAGTTCATTGGGATTTCCTGTGGGACGTGCTCCGCCCAGTAGCCGTGGGGAGGCTTCGGGACGAGCGTGCCGAGGAAGTCCTGCCAGAGGGTCGGGGGCGGGAAGCGCCTGAGCAGAGCGTGATCGAGCTCATTAGAGGACCATCCCTTCTGCAGCCCTCTTCGGTAGGGTTGTGACCTCTCGGTCCCGGTGGGTGCATGGCCAGTCGCGCGAGCCGTTCGT
>NZ_JBVHLF010000247.1:1171-1788 GCF_055559155.1 Kitasatospora sp. NPDC024654 | reverse complement strand
CATGATCCTGCTCTGCCTGGCCGGTTACGCCCGACCCCTGCCCGGCCGAGCACAACCGAGCCCCATCAAGACCCACAGAAGAGAGCGATGAGCCTCAAAACGGGCGGCCTGCGGGTTCGAATCCCGCCCCAGCCACTCCTCTCAGCCGTTTCCGCCGGAAACGCGCCTGCCGTCCCGCACGGCCCCCTTCTGCTCTGCGAGACGAGAGGAGGACCGTGCGTGAGGATCACCGCTGCCCGTGGTGAGAACAGCGTCACCATCGAGATCGACGGCGCGGACCCCAACCTGCTGAAGCAGGCCGAGCAGGCCGTCCTGCGCCTGCTCGGTGACGCCCCGCCCAAGACGAAAAGGCCGAAGGTTGGGTTCTCCGCACCGGAGTGACCACCGGTGCCCGCCCGGTACTTCCCCTCGCGACGCTGCCCGGGTCACCGGCCACCGCGCACCCCTTCATGACCGTCAGAGCTGGCAGTCTGTTCCTGCTCCTGGCTGGCCTCCTGGTCGGCTTCAAGGCCTAACCGGCCCCGGGAACGGGGGGGGGGGGGGGGGGGGGGGGGGCGGGGGGGGGGGGAGAGGGGGGGGGGGGGGGGGTGCGGGGGGGGGGGGGGGGGGGGTGAAGT
>NZ_JBVHLF010000247.1:0-1161 GCF_055559155.1 Kitasatospora sp. NPDC024654 | reverse complement strand
GGTATCGTTTTTCTCTTCCCTTTCGTCTCTCTTCTTTTCCTCCCCCAACCCCCCCCCTCCCCCGCCGCCCCCCCCCCCCCCTCGTCGCTCCCTTTCCCCCCCCCCCCCCCGCCGGGCTGTCGTCAGACCTGCTGGGCTGCGGCCTCGTCCTGCGGCTGGGCCTGCGGCTGGGCCTGCGGCTCCATGGTCGGGCGGGCGAAGGCCCGCTGGCCGGCCAGCTTCGCCCGGGCGGTGGCGGCCCGCTTCGCGGACAGCGAGCGGAAGAAGTTGACGATCATCACGACCGGCAGGATGAACGCCTTGAAGAAGATGATGTAGCTGCCGCCCTCGAAGATGAAGCCGAGGTAGATCCCGTACCCGACGAACCCGACACCGAAGACCGCGTTGAAGACCCGCCAACCGGTGCTCAGACCGGCGACGTTGGCGACGGCGATGGCGAGCATCGCGACACCGCTGACGAACAGCAGCACCACGTACCAGGAGAAGAGCGGCTGGGCGCTGAAGTCCAGGTTCACGGGATTCCTCACATAAAAATCAGATAAGCACGTTCGCGGAATGCGCACGCTACTGGATCACACCGACACCGTCGCCGGCTTTACCGCCGCTCCGACCCCACCCGCTGACGGTCAATCCGGCGAAACTGGGACAACTCCCCTCGCCAAATCCCCTGAAGTGCACAAACACCCCATTTGCCTGCTCATGAAGCGTTAGCCAACCGCAACAAGAGACCGCCGCAGCCCCGTCACACCTACCCGGACACCGGTAGTGGCCTGCTGCGCCGGCGACGGCGGTGGCGCCGGGTGGGTGTCGTCATGCCGAGGGCACGCCCACCGCGCGCTGGCTCCGAACCTGCCCACCGCCCGAACGAAAGAACCCGCCCGGGTGTGAGGTACTGCGACAGATGTGTCAGGTACAGCGGCGTACCAACGGAGTTGCGTCGCGAGAGAAGCGACCTGGACACGTAGGGCCGCGGCCAGGTCGGTGTGTAGACCAGCCCGAGGGCGCCCCGACGCGAGGTCTGGGTTCCTGTCCGGGATTTGAGCAGGAGTACGTGTGGGCGCGGGTTGTACTCAGGTTGAACTGACAGTGTCTTCAGGGCTACTGACTGTCCATGATCCCTGCGGTATGCCGTAGGGATGAGGTATGCGCAGGCGGGTGGGT
>NZ_JBVHLF010000245.1:0-1865 GCF_055559155.1 Kitasatospora sp. NPDC024654 | reverse complement strand
ACGAGCCGTGCTCGAACAGCGCCAGGGCGAGGAGGAAGTAGACCATGACCCGTGCGGGCAGCAGCCGCACCCGCTTCTCCCGCGCGCCCGTTTCGATGAGCACCGCGTCCACCAGCGCGAAGTCCACGATCTGGGTCAACTCGCCCACGTGCCCGGGAGCATGGACCCCCGGTGCGCTCCCGGCCGCGGGCATGATGGCAGACTGCTCCTGCAACGGGACTCCCGATGATCTTCATGCTTGGTCGCAAGATGATCTATCAGGGGTCCCGTTCCACGTTCACAGCGGGGTTGCGCCGCAGGCCACAGGCTTAACGCAACGGTGTTGCCCCAGATGCCCGCTTTTGATCTTCCGGCGACACGCCAGCGGGGCCGGCGACGGGCACGACTCCGACCACGCTGCCCTGGCCGCCGGCCGGGCCGGCTCGGCGCCACTCCTGGACGCCGTGGCCGTTCAGCCGACGCGCCCGACGGCCGGGCCGGCCCGGGCGGGCGTGCGGGAGCTGCGGCCCCGGCCGGAGGCACGGGCCGCCCGGAGGCTTCGAACCTCTGTGTACTCAATGCGCGTCGACGAAGTGCGCGCCCGGCCCAGGCATGCGGCAAACGTCTTCCGGGCCGAGGTGGCTGTGCCCCGCAGTGCACTCAAGGACGACCCTGACCGGCTCGTCGCAGGAGTGCGCATCGTCGGCATGCCGGTGCCGGACGATGACCGACGGCCCCTGCGGGTCGGCGAGGTACCGGTCGCCCCACTCCAGCAGGGCCACCAGGGTGGGCCGCAACGCCTGGCCCTGCTCGGTGAGCTCGTAGGCGAAGCGCTGCCGATCCCCTGGCTCCCGGTAGGGCACGCGGCGCAGCACTCCCGCCGTAACCAAGGTGTCGAGTCTGGTCGCCAGGAGGTTCTTCGCGATCCCGAGGCGGGAGTGGAACTCGCCGAACCGGCGTGCGCCGTCGAGCGCCTCACGGACGATCAGCAGCGACCAGCGCTCCCCGACCACCGAGAGGGCACGCGCCACCGAGCAGTTCACCGGGTCGATCCGCCGCGTCTCCATGGGGCCAGCATACCCGTCTGGGTTTACAAGCTGAACTCAGCGGCCGTAGGCTTCACTCGGGGTTGAAAAACTAAACTCAGAGGGGAACAACCATGCCCATGCTCGACGTGTACATTCCCGACGGCGCGCTCCAGCCCGAAGCCGAGGCCGCGCTGCTGAACCGCATCACCGAGATCCTCATCCGCAACGAGGGATTCGACCCCGCCGACCCGGCGAGCCGTTCTGTCTCCTGGCTCTGGCTGCACCGACCGGCCGGCGTCTACGTCGGCGGAGAGCCCGCGGACGCACCCCGCTACAAGGTGGTCCCGTCCGTCCCCGAGGGCCAGCTTGACGAGCAGAAGCGCGCGAGCATCATCGCCGAGGTCACCGAGGCCATCCTCGACTCCGAGAACGGCGCCTGGCCGCGCGAGGCCGGCCGGATCTGGGTGTTCCCCACCGAGATCCCCGAGGGCCACTGGGGCGGCTGGGGCCAGACCAGGCCGCTCGCGACGATCCTCGCCCGGCTCAGCGGCGGCGACATCGAGCACGCCCGCACGCTCGCGCGCGAGCGGATCGCCGCCAGCCGAACCGAACACGCCCGCCTGCCCTGAGCAAACCACAACGCAACGTGCTGACCAACAGCCGACCGAGCTTCGTTCACCGTCAGGTCACGGCCGCGCACCACCGGCTGCGACAGCCGGTCGAGCCACCACGAGACAGCGATGTCGATGCTCAACACCACCACCCTGAGAGTGCGGTTCGCGCCGTGATGCCCGATTCGCGATGAGGTCTGGGTGAGGTGCCCTGCTCAGTGGGGTGGGCCGGCGCTCAAGGGCGAGG
>NZ_JBVHLF010000244.1:0-1869 GCF_055559155.1 Kitasatospora sp. NPDC024654 | reverse complement strand
GCTCGGCAGCGGCGGGATCTCGGACACAGGACCCAATGATCAACGAGTTGGACGCCAAGATCAACTCAGTGCGCCAGGACCACCAAACCAGTCACCTCTGAACTTACTGCCGAGCCTTGCTCGTGGCCACGATGTCGATGGCGACTCGAAGCGGTGTCTCCGCATTCCCCAGTAGCGCCCGGGTGATTGCGATCGCCTGGATGATGCTCATGCCGTGCTCGGCCAGGAGCGTCTGGACGGCCTCCATTCCGTCGCTCTCAAGGACTGGTCGGGACTGCTCGACCAGCGCGGTCCAGCGTGCGGCCTCCTCAGGGCTTAGCCCGTTGACGTGGTCAAACACGACTTCTTCCTCCCCGTGATGAGCCGATGGGTTGTACTCACGTCTCGTCAGAGCCCAGTGCAGCACTCAGGACTTTGGCAGCGTCAGCGTATTGAAGGCGGTCGAACTGAAACGGGCCGAACGCCGAATAGTCGCGCGTCTTGCGGTGGGGTTGCTCGAAGGAGTCCCAGGTCACGTGGTCAGGGGTCACTGTGATGCTGGCCATCAGCGGCCAGCATCCCCACTCACCGCATTCACAGCCGAGCACGGGCGTCTTCGGCCCCATTGCGCCGGTGGATCGTCCATGGAAATGGTCGTCCATCGGGCCGAACCGGAAGAACTGCGGGATAAGGCCTCCGTAGGCGTCGCCGGCTGGTTGCATCCCAGCTTCCGTCTCGAACTGGTCGATCAAGTCGGTGAGAGGGGTGCCGTCGATGCACGGGACGACTTCGAGCACGCCACGATCAGCGTGGCGACGGCAGACGAAGATGATCCCCTGGTTGGTCATCTTCTGATTCTGGCAGCTCATGCCGTCCCCGTTCCTCCTGATTACTGGGCAGTCATGGCCGCGGTGGCGAGGCCGGGGAGACCGATTGTGGAGTGGGGATACCGAGGTCGACCACGGTCCGATGGTCACGGCGTTGGTCGATCTGAGCCAGCTTGCCCTCCGCACCGGCGAGGCTGACGTGCAGCCCTTCGACCTCGCCGTGCCATCCTTCGCGTTCGGCCTCGGCGATGCGGGCGATGAGGTTGTCGCGGATGTCAGCCAGCCGGGCCCGCTGGGCCGGATCAGGTCGGAGGAGCGAGCATCTGACACAAGCTTATCCGAACCAGTCCAGCTCGACGTTCAGCTCGTCATCGAAGTGCCTTCGCAACGGAAAGTAGTCGTGAAGTCGCCGGAAAAGAGGCCGTCCCGGGCATGTCGCGCTCCGGGGCGGCCGTTCAGCGTGTCTACTGGGAGAACGCGTAGGTTCGGACAGGGTCGAGGTGCAGTTCGTAGGGCCCGAAGCAGTCTGCCGCTAGCGTCGCGACCGGGGCGCCGCAGAGACAGGCTCGGTTGAGTCCTTCGTCACCCGCCGGCCCGCAGCAGCCGGTGCTGTTCTCCCAGTTGGGCAGCGGTTGAAGGTCGGGGGCGTTCTCAGGGTGCATCAGCACCGTGCCCGGGACGCCCGCAGAGATGACGAAGCCCTCCTCGCGCCAGACCAGCGACCCTCGGGACTGAGCCGGCTTCGGGTCCTCCTGATCGTCCTGCACGACGTAGGGAGGTCCCCAGGGCTCGGGATCGATCGCGTAGCGGCCCCGCGGAACAGTGGAGGGTGCCCGGCGGGTCTCCTTGTCCCGGTCGTGTTCGTTGTCGGAGGGGTCGGGGACGGCGGCCAGCCCGGCCAGCTCCGGCGTGATCGCGGCGCCGCACTTGGAACAGAGGAAGACGGTCATCCCCTCGCTGTAGTCCTCAGAGTGCGGTTCGCGCCGTGATGCCCGATTCGCGATGAGGTCTGGGTGAGGTGCCCTGCTCAGTGGGGTGGGCCGGCGCTCAAGGGCGAGGCTGG
>NZ_JBVHLF010000243.1:0-1871 GCF_055559155.1 Kitasatospora sp. NPDC024654 | reverse complement strand
CCAGGACCGAGAGCGCCACATTCGCCAGCAGCGGCGAGAGGATCCCACCTTGCGGAGTGCCGGTGACAGTTTCCTTGGAGGTGCCAACCTCAGTGAGGATGCCTGCCTTCAAGAACGCCTTCACCAGCGCGAGCACGCGCTTGTCTCCGATCCGAGCCCGCACCCGGTCCATCAGGGCCGAGTGCGAGATCTCGTCGAAGCACGCCTTGATGTCGCCCTCCAGCACCCACTCGTATGTCTTGGATGCCAGAAAGCGCGTCTCGGCCATGGCGTCGTGCGCCCGCCGGTTGGGCCTGAAGCCATACGAGCACGACGCGAAGTCCGCCTCGAAAATCGGCTCCAGCACCAGCTTCAAGGACGCCTGGACCACCCGATCCGCCACGGTCGGGACGGAGGCGGCATAGTGCCGTCGCGCCCAAGCAGCACTCGGGTTGGCTGGTGGTGACGCACCCCTTCCACCCGCTCGCAGGTCGTCAGGTCGAGGTCCTGTACTCAATGAAGCGCGGTTCGAGGCGGATGGTCGTCGTGGACACCGGCACCGGGGCGCGCATGACGCTGCCGCTTGAGTGGACCGACCGTGGGCCGGCCGCCGAGGGCGCGCGGGTGTCGCAGGAGTCCCTGATCGAGCTCCGAGCGCTCCTCGATGCTCTCGCGAGCCCTTGCCAGCGACAGGGCGGAGGCGAATCCTCATGAATGAACGCCCAGGTCGCGGCAGTAGCTTCGCCAGGCGCTGGCCGGGGACGAGGTGCCGCGGTGATCGATGGATGGGACCGCGCCCAGGCCGTGGCCGTGGTGGCGAACATGATCGAGGCGTCGCTGCGGGCGGGAGGTGGCGGCCGTGAACGGCGAGTCGAAGATCACCGCCTCGCACCGCACCCGACTGGCCGTCATCTACCTGCGCCAGTCGACGATGCTGCAGGTCCGCGAGCACACGGAGTCGACCGCGCGGCAGTACGCCCTGGCGGAGCTGGCGGTCTCGCTCGGCTGGCCGCCCGAACAGGTCGTGGTGATCGACGCGAACCTGGGAATCTCGGCCCGGTTCGGGACCGAGCGCGGCGGCTTCCACGAGGTGGTGGCGAAGGTCTGCCTGGCCGAAGTCGGCGCGGTCTTCGGCCTGGAGGTATCGCGCCTGGCCCGCTCGTCGGCGGACATCGCCCGGCTCCTGGAGCTGGCCCGACTCACCGACACCCTGGTCATCGACCTCGACGGGGTCTACGATCTCGCGGACTTCAACGACCGGCTGCTGCTCGGCCTCAAGGGCAGCATGTCCGAGGCCGAGCTCCACCTGCTCACCGGACGACTGCAAGGCGCCAAGCAGGCGGCTGCCGCCCGTGGAGACCTGCACGTGCCGCTGCCGGTCGGCCTGGTCTACGACGAGGACAGCCTCGTCGCGATCGACCCCGACGAAGAGGTCGCCGCCGCGGTGGCCGACGTGTTCGCCGAGTTCGCCCGCACCGGCTCCGCTTACGGCGTCGTCGCAGCCTTCACCACCCGCAAGTTCCCCCTGCGCGCCTACGGCGGCGTGTGGGACGGGCAGCTGCGCTGGGGCAAACTCACCCACGGCCGGGTGCTCGGCGTGCTGACCAACCCGGCCTACGCCGGGGCCTACGTCTACGGCCGGCACCGCACCCAGCGCACCGTCCGGCCGGACGGAACCGTGCGCACGACCTACCCGCGCCTGCCCCGCGATCAGTGGGCGATCGTCCTGCCGGAGCACCACGACGGCTACATCACCTGGCAGCAGTTCCTGGACATCGAGGCCAAACTGGCGGCGAACTGCACCCACCGCGGCGCCCGGCCGCCCCGCGAGGGCGAGCCGCTCTGCCAGGGCATCATCGGCTGCGGGTCCTGCGGATGCCGGATCGGCACCC
>NZ_JBVHLF010000242.1:0-1905 GCF_055559155.1 Kitasatospora sp. NPDC024654 | reverse complement strand
GCCCGTCGAGTACGAGACCAACTACTACCTGGCAACCACAAAACCCCTGGTCACAGCCATCATCTGAGCTCTCTACCGAACCCGGGGCGGTTCACACCGCTTATACAGACAACGGCCGGCCGGGCGCCGAACCGGCCAAAGCAGGGGGCGCGCTATCTGAGTCCGCGCCGGCCTCAGGGGCCGAGGGCTACGAGGCGGTCCAGCGCTTACTTCAGCAAGCTGTGACTCAAGGAGGCCTCCCCGGCATTCTCGTTGAGGTTTGCGACGGCGACCGGCAGTGGTTCGGGACCGCAGGAGTGGCCGACACCCGAACCGGCCGCACGCGTTCACAGCAGGACCGGTTCCGCATCGGCAGCATCAGCAAGACGTTCATGGCCACCGTCGTGCTGCAGCTGGCGGCGGAAGGCAGGCTGAGCCTGGACGACACCGCGGAACAGTGGCTGCCCGGGGCGGTCCATGGACATCACCACGACGGTGCCAGGGTGAACGTCAGGATGCTGCTCAACCACACCAGCGGGATCTTCAACTACACCGATGACCAGGAAGCACTGAACCGTTACGAGACACACTCGCCCGAGTCACTGGTGCAGATCGCCATGTCCCATCCGCCCACCTTCACGCCGGGCTCGGGCTGGGCCTATTCCAACACCAACTACGTCCTCGCAGGCATGATCATCGAACGGGCCACCGGCCGCGCGCTTGCCGAAGAGATCACCGAGCGGATCTCCCGCCCGTTCGGCCTGACTGGTACGTACCTGCCGCAAGGCAGCGACCCGACGATCCACGGCCCACACTCCCGGCACTAAACGAAGCTGTTCCAGACCGACCCCGGCGCGCCGGTCCACGACGCGACCGAGCTCGATTCATCCATGTTCTGGGCAGCCGGCGGCGTGATCTCCACCGCCGGGGACCTCAACCGGTTCTTCCACGCCCTGCTGGGGGGCCGGATACTGCCACCGGACCAACAACGCGACATGTTCACCACCGTGCCCACCCGCGACTGGATTCCCAACGCCGCCTACGGCCTCGGCGTTTCCTCAGTGAGACTGCCCTGCGGGGAAACGGTCTGGGGCATGGGGGGTGCGCTCTTCGGATCGTGGTCCTACGCCTACGGCTCTCGCGATGGCGAACAGATGGTTACCACCAACGTCAACGGCGACTGGAGCAACGGCGGTTGGGACGACCCCATCGGTATCTTCACCGATCTACTTCAGGCGAAGTTCTGCCGCCGGAGCGATACCTGAACACCGGTCACGGGTCGGACCTGGTCGGCTCCTGATACTCACTCCTGCCCCTCGTCGTCCTCGTCCGGCTCCGGCGCACGGGTCGCGCAGCGGGCGCAGGCCGCCGTCGACCGGGGTGGAGGAGCGGAAGCTGTAGCGGCCGAGCAGGTTCGCGTGCTTGAGCGGGGAGACGCGGGCGACGTCCTCGTCCAGGACGTCGTGCTCACGCTCCTCGGCCGACAGCGCCCGCAACTCCTCGACGGCGGCGTCCATATAGCGAGTCGTCAACACAGCACGGCGGCATTCAGCACCAGCCCGAGCGCGCCGAGCTGGTCCTCCTGTCCCGTCCGGTACGCCTGCATGATCTGCCCGCGCTTGCCGTGGCAGATGTCGCGGGCGAGCTTGTGGCGGGACTCCTGCACGGTGACCCGTTCCGGGCGGCGGCCAAGACGCCGATTGCCTCATCGGTGACCTGGAGCGTTGGGAGGAGGGCACGGCAGCGCTTGTAAGCGGCGAAGATGCCGAGGGTCTTGATCCGACTGATCGGGGCCTTCGCCTTGTTGCCGTTATTGGTCGCGTGGAGAAGGGGGGGCTCCCCCAGAAGTGTGGACACCAGTGCTATGCGGCGAGTGCCAGCATAATTGATCGTTGTTCGAACTCGATCGGGCTGAGGTAGTTCAGA
>NZ_JBVHLF010000241.1:0-1911 GCF_055559155.1 Kitasatospora sp. NPDC024654 | reverse complement strand
GCGGCGAAGATGTCGAGCAGGGTCTCGCGCTCGTCGGCCTTCGCCCCGGTCAGCGCGAAGGCGATCGGCAGTCCGCCGAGGGTGCACACCAGGTGTCCACGTGCAGGAAGTCGCAGGCGAGCAGTTTGTGGGCTTGTGTGCGGAGGAAGGTGCGCCAGGTCTGTCGGGTGGCGCGCTGCGGTGAGGGCGGCAGGCCCGAGCGACGAAGCAGGCGCCGGATGGTGGCGGTCGCGACCCGGTGGCCGAGCCGATGAAGCTCGCCCTGGATCCTGACGTATCCCCAGGTCGGATTGTCCGCGGCGAGACGCCTGATGAGCGCGGCGAGTTCGTCGGACAGAGGCGGGCGGCCGGGTCTGCCGGGTGGCTGACGCCATTCCAGCGAACCAGGCGGCGGTGCCAGGCCAGCAGCGTGCCGGGGGCGACGAGTCGCTGCCGGCGCAACGCGGTCGGCAGGCGTCGCACGAGTGCCGAGAGCACGGCGCGGTCGGCCCATGACATCCTCGGCCTGTTCACCTGGCGGCGGAGCACCGAGACCTCGTGGCGCAGGGCGAGGATCTCGGCGTCCCTCGCGGCTGACGAGCGCCCCAGCAATGCCAACCAGTCCAACAGTCCAGAAGATCAAGTACAGCAGTCGCAGGCCCACGATCAGTGATCATGCCCGGGGCAGGGGAACCTGAAAAGCCCCTGATCAACCGCCCCACCCCGTCCGAACCAGCCCCATCCGAATCAGCCACCGGCGGATCAGGGACGACGTCGCGTTCCGACGCCCGGCCTGGCAGGAGGGTCGGCGGATCGGCCGTGCTGGACCTCTGCCCCCGGCTGACGATCGCCCCAGGATGCCGGACGACGCCCCGGGGATCCGCCGGAGGAGGGTGACAGGATTTCCGCGGAACCCCGGCCGGTGACTCTCCGAGGGATCCGCGCAGGAAGGCCCTTCACGCCAGGATGCGGAGCGGGTAGAACCGCTATGTTTCTAGTGTCGGTTCGTGATGGCCTGGGGGGCAAATGCGGTGGTTCAAGGTCGTGGTGTCCTGGATCGGGGCATTAGGCGTGCTGGGGGGTGTGGGCTGGCTGGTCGCCGGGCTGTTGACGGGCGGGCACAGCCTGCTGCTCAGCCTGGTGGTGGTCTGGTTCGGGATCACCTGCTGGCGGTTCCGGCGCAAGGTCTCCCTGACCTGGCCGACGCGCTACCTGGCGGCCGCTCTCTTGGAGCACTGCGGTTGGGCCGTGGCGCTGCTGGGCGCGGCCTGGGTGGTCGTCGAAGCTGTTGACGGGTCACCACTGGCGTCAGGTGTCGCCATGCTCGGTTCGGGCATCCTGCTGGCGGCCGCGGGCAAGGGGGCCGGCCTGACGCCCATACACGGGGTCATCCTCGCGCTGTCCATGGCCGGCCTTGCCTGGGCGTTGGTCATCGGCCTCGGCATGCTGATCGTGCACTGGACCACCGGTCACGAGTCGCTGCCGGCTTCGATCGCGTCGCTTCTGATCGGTCTGGGGTGGATGAAGGCGGCCTTTCGGCTCCCTGCGAGCCGGTACGTCGTCGACCGCCAGCAGCAACTGCTACTGCGCGATGGTGTTCCGGTAGTGGGGATCGTTCAGCGAGTACTCCCGCAGGCGGGCGGTTCGGCGTTCGCCATCGAACTGAGGGTCGACCTGGAGGAGGGCTGGGAACTCGTGACCGCCCTGGTCCGCCTTGAGCCGCACGAGTTGCCGAATCCCGGAACGCTGCTGCCCCTGCGCAGCCACCCCGTGTGGCCGGTGGCGATGGTGGCCGCCGAGCCACCGTTCTAGTAGGGCTTTGTTAGGTACCCCGGATGATCAGGCAGGAGTAGGGTTGTGATCTTCTTTCAGGTGTGACACCTGAGGAGATGGAGACGGTCCGCCCGCGCTTGGAGGCGTTCGCGGCGGAGA
>NZ_JBVHLF010000240.1:0-1912 GCF_055559155.1 Kitasatospora sp. NPDC024654 | reverse complement strand
CCGAAACCCACCCGCCCCGGCCCAGGCCGCCCGAAAGGCTCGAAGAACCGCCCGAAATCCAAGCGACCGCCCTACCGCAAGAGCGAACCGACCACTAGCAAACACGCAGAGTGACGACAGAAGCTAAAATTGCAAGCTAAGTGGTCTGCGTCGTAAGTCCTTCGGGGGTTGACTCCGGAGCAGGTCGTGGGCGTGTGCGCTGTCAGCTGTCGGGGGCGGCGAGGTGGAGTCGGCAGGCGCAGTCGAGGGCGTCTTCTGGGGTGCCGCTGCTGTTGCCGGTGGGCAGGAGGGCCTCCTGGTAGCGGTCGCTGCCGGCGTTGTACAGGGCGAAGCCCCAGCGGTTCGCGGTGCCGTGGTAGCGCAGGCGCATCAGCTTGAGGGTCTCGCCGTCGGGCAGTTCGCCTTCCACATAGGCGAACTGGCCCCGGTGGCGGGTGCGCAGGCCGGCCAGCTGCGGCCAGGCGGCTTTGGTGTGCATGTTCAGGTACAGCTCGAGTTGGAGCCGGGTGTGTTCCGAGGGCGTGCGCACAGCGGACATCCTGCCGGACAGGCTGGTGTCGGGGTGCGGCAGGATGCGGCCTGTCGTGATCCACTTCTCGCGATCGGCCTTCCTGCCTTGCCCGTTGCCTCCGCTTGCCCGATCACTTTGACTGCCTCGGAACGCGAGCGGCTGAAGAAGATGGCCTACGGCCACAAGACCGAACACCGGCTCCGTCAGCGCGCTCAGGTCGTCCTGCACGCGGCCCGGGGCCGCTCGAACGCTCGCATCGCCCGGGAGACCGGGCTGCACCTGGACACCGTCCGCACCTGGCGGGGCCGGTTCGCCGGGAACCGACTGCCCGCCCTGTCCGACCGCAAGCGGTCCGGGCGCCCGCCCCGCTTCACCGCCCTGCAGGCCGCGCAGGTCAAGGCCCTGGCCTGTCAGCTGCCCGCCGAGAGCGGCGCGCCGCTGTCGCGCTGGTCCTGCCCGGAACTGGCCCGCGAGGTCATCGACCGCGCCATCGCCGACACGATTTCCGCCTCCACCGTGCGGCGGTGGCTGAAGGAGGACGCGATCAAGCCCTGGCAGCACCAGTCCTGGATCTTCATCACCGATCCCGCCTTCCGTCCGAAGGCCGGGCGCGTGCTGGACCTGTACGCCCGCGTCTGGGAAGGCACACCGCTCGGCGCGGACGAGTACGTGATCAGCGCCGACGAGAAGACCTCCGTCCAGGCCCGCTGCCGCTGCCACCCCACCCTCGCACCGGGGCAGGCAAGGACGATGCGCGTCAATCACACCTACGGCCGCGGCGGTGCGCTGGCCTACCTGGCCGCCTACGACGTCCACCGCGCGACGGTCTTCGGCCGCTGTGAGAAAACCACCGGCATCGACCCGTTCATGAACCTGGTCACCCAGGTCATGAGCCAGGAGCCCTACGCCAGCGCGAAGCGGGTGTTCTGGGTCGTCGACAACGGCTCCTCCCACTGCGGCAAGAAGGCCGCCGACCGGCTGACCGCCGCGTTCCCCAACGCCGTACTGGTGCACACCCCCGTGCACGCCTCCTGGTTGAACCAGGTGGAGATCTACTTCTCCGTCGTCCAGCGCAAGGTCGTCCAGCCCAACGACTTCACCGACCTTACCCAGGTCGGGGACCGGCTTCGAGCCTTCGAAGACCGCTACAACGCCACGGCACAGCCGTTCCAGTGGAAGTTCACCACCTCCGACCTGGACGATCTGCTGGCCAGGCTCGACCGGCACACCGCCGATCACCCAGAAGAATCCTCGTTCCGCCTCGCCGCGTGATCAACCCCCGAAGGACTTACGACGCAGACCACTAAGCTTGCAATTTTAGCTTCTGTCGTCACTCTGCGTGTTTGCTGGTGGTCGGTTCGCTCTTGCGGTAGGGCGGTCGCTTGGATTTCGGGCGGTTCT
>NZ_JBVHLF010000239.1:0-1915 GCF_055559155.1 Kitasatospora sp. NPDC024654 | reverse complement strand
CCCGAGGACTGCTTCGACTGTGCCTGCGGCCTCTACCTCGGCGGCCCGGCCACTTGATCAACACCCCTCCACGAATTAACGCGGAGCAGCACTAGCCGAGGTCGTCGCAGAGGTTGTGGATAGTGCCGTGCACGAGCGTGACGGTCTTGAATCCCGTCGCGCTGAACTCGATCCGGTAGACGCCGTCGATGGTGTAGAGGCCGCGCGGCAGGTTGCTGAAGCCCGCGCGCACGCCCGCGATGACCGGCCCGACCACGTGCCAGACCATTGAGCCGTCAGTACCGTATTCGATCACAGCGCTGCCACTGGCGTCCACGAGGGCGCTCGCGCCGGTGGCGGCGTTGCTGACGTTGAGGAACAGCGCACCGGTAGCCAGCTGCCGCTCGGGCTTGCCGTCCGGGTAGGTCTCGACGACCTTCGTGCGCACCTGGTTCACCGTTATGTCCCAGTGCACGGGGAAGTCGCACAGCAGCCCGGCGGGCGCGTCGTATGACGGCGGGAACGCCTCGGGTATCCAGCCGTCGTGCGACGCGGCAGACGGCGCGGACCCCGCGTCGGCGCTGCTCGCGGCGGCGGACACCGTGCCACCTGCGAGTAGGGCGGAAACGGACAGGGCAACCAGCAGGAATCGACGCACGAGTACTCCTAATCCTCTGCCTCTGCTCACTGATAGTGAACGGCAGGGCAATGCCTGCCCGGCCGGGTTTCACTGTCCGCCCCCCGGATAGGCGGCGCATATCCCTAGACCTAGGGGGAGCCGCTTGCGATACTCCTGCGGTGTCCCCCGCGCCCGCGCCGCTGCTCGTCGCCCACGCCGCGCGGCAGGCTGCCGCACGCGCCGACAGCTTGGCCGACCTCGGCGGCGAGCTGGCCCGCCAGCTGCACCGGCTCGTGCCGCACGACGGGTACATGCTTTCCGGTAAGGATCCGGTCACCGGCATCGGCTGCTTCCTGGTCGAGCACCAGGGCTACAGCTGCGCCCACTTCCGCCGCATCAAGGCGGCCGGGCTGCTCGATCAGCAGCCTTACCCGCCCCGGCGACCCGCCGACCGGCCCACGAGCCGCCCAACTGTCGCGGTGCTGGACACGACGGCCACCGCGCCGCCGGGCATCGTGCCGCTGCTCGACAGCATGGCCGGCGACGGCTGGGGTAGCGAGATGCGGCTCGACCTGGTCGATCGCGCCGCGCACTGGGGCACGCTGATCCTGCTGCGCGAGCGTCGCCGCCCGCCGTTCACCCCGGCCGACATCGACAACGCGCGGCAGGTTGCGGCGCCGCTGGCCGCCTCGCTGCGCGGTTACGTCGGCCGCGCCAGGCCGCATCCCATGCGCACCGCGATGTCGCCTGGCGTGCTCGTCATCGACGAGAACGACGGCCTCGCCTCCGCGACCCCGACCGGGCGCGAATGGCTCCGGCTGTGCTTTCCCAACATGATCCTCGACACGGACGAGGATCTCTCGCTGACGCTCTGGAACGTCGCGGCCGCCGCCCGCCGCCAGCGCGAGCCCGTGCTCAGCCGCATCCCGACCGGCCACGGCTTCGCCGCGCTGCAGGCCCAACGGCTGACCGGCGCCCGACGCGGCGAGGTGGCCGTCACCGTCCAGGCGGCCGGTACCGGCCAACTGCTGCCCGCGGTCGCCGCGTGGTACGGCCTCACGCCCCGGGAACGCACGGTGATCGACCAGGTCCTGGACGGCCGCTCCAGCAAACAGATCTCCCACACCCTCGACCTGTCGCAGCACACGACCAACGACCATCTCAAGGCCATCTATCGCAAGATCCGGGTGAACAGCCGCGACGAGTTGGTCGCTACTCTCTCCTGAACCGCCCCGGGTTCGGTGGGGACTCGATTTCGTGTAAGGATTCGAGTCATGGCACGTCCTTCCTCCTACCCGCCTGAGCTGCGCCGTCGTG
>NZ_JBVHLF010000238.1:1244-1983 GCF_055559155.1 Kitasatospora sp. NPDC024654 | reverse complement strand
TCAATTCGGCCGAGCAGCAGAGACCGGTCAGGAGGGTCGCAACAGCCCCCGCGTTGCCGCAGGTCGCAGCCCGCGCTTCGGAGCCACTCCGGAATGGGTGCGTATCTTCTGAGGGAGCAAGTGATGCGCCCTGACCTGGGCAATCAGTGATCGATCTTAAGGCGCTCCAACCAGCCGCGCTTCAATCTGCGCAGGCCGATCGGGAGTCGCACGGATCATCCGCGCTCAACGTTACTGAACCGCCCCGACGGCACGTCATTCGATCACGCCTCTGGTTGGGTCGTTCACAAAGCCGCTGGTCAGAGCGTCGCAAGCCGCCCGGGGAAGATACGCACCCCTCCGGAATTGAGCAACAGAGTCCCGACGCCTCCCAAAGTCGTGTACAGGTGCTGTCGGTTCTCGTGAACAAAGCCAAACCCGAGCTCTACGCCGGCACCGGTGTCGACCCGATCGACCCCGGCAAGATCAGCTGATTCATAGACCTGGCCGGATCCCGGTAGAGCTCCGCCGCGACCGGCCGTGGCGTCACCGGCAGCGCGCTGGACGACCCGGTATCGATCCGGACGCCCCCGGCGGGCCGACACTGCAGGTCATCGACCCGTACGGCAACATCCTGAGATTCACACAGCCGCCATCCGCACAGTAGCCAACCCCGGGAGAGGGGGGGGGGGGGGGGGGGGGGGGGGTTTTTGGTTTTGTTTCTCTCTAGAAACCCAGGAAGCAGTCGGGCCGGGGTGTG
>NZ_JBVHLF010000238.1:0-1234 GCF_055559155.1 Kitasatospora sp. NPDC024654 | reverse complement strand
CACGATGTCACGGCCGGTCTCGTCCTGCCACTCGGTCTCACCGGCGTGCAGCTTGACCAGTTACTTCCCCCACCCCCCCCCCCCCCCCCCCCCCCCCACCCCCCACCCCCCCCACCCCCCCCCCCCCCCCTCCCTCCCCTCTGCCGGCCTTGAGCCGCTGCAGGAACTCCGGGACGCCGTCGGCCTGGCGGTAGGGCTTGAAGGCCGGTGCGAGTTCGCGGACCAGGGCGACGCACAACCGGCGGGCGCAGCCTGGCTCGGGCTCGCAGCCGCGAACTCACCGACCCCGCCGCGCTGCGTCAGTAGCCGCCCCAGGCGTCGTTGCAGGGTGGTCGAGCGACACCGGGGACTACGTGTCCCGACTACCTCCTACGCCCTCGTCGTGAGCCTGAACTGCCACTGCTGGTTGAGGTGCGGCGGAGTGTAGGGCTCGAAAAGCTGGATGACAGCGCCCGCGTTGCCGCCCCCTCCTTCCACATCGGCAACCCATTTAGTGCTTTGACTCGGGACGATGGCAAAGCTCCCTGTGCTGACCTCCTCCAGATTCCACACTTGGGACGCTGAACCGTTAGCCGGATTGACGACCAACGGGGTGTGCGCAGCGAACGCCCCACCATTACCCAAGTCCAAGCTCATGGCCGGGGAGCCCGACGGCAAGGCAAGCTGGATGTGGAATGCCCCACCACCCAAGGCCGTCAGAGTCCACGGCTGGAGCAGAGCCGGCCCGATGGGCTGCTGGGTCACAGGACCGCCGATCTCGTTCTCCGCGAATAGAGCCATGTTGTTGTGGTTAGCCGAGACGACCACGAAGTTGCCGCCAATAGGCGCGGGCATGCCCATAATTCAAACCCCTTTGATTGCTCGATGGGTTGCATGAAGTCAGATCGCTACATCGGCATATTGGGGCATGAATCGCTCACAACGCCGACGCTGACAGCCGCACTCTCAGGCCTCTTCAAAACAGTGCGCCACCTGCCGTTCCTCCGCAACCGCTCCCAGCACGCTGCCAGTACCACCGCTTCCCATCCTGACCGCGATAGTTCCCCCGGGGAGACACCCGCATGCGGTGGAGCGTTTCGCCCCGGTGTGGCAGCAGCAGCTTCGCCGCCTCGCTTGGGCGTCGGACTCTGTTGCTCAACTCCGGAGTGGCTCCGAAGCGCGGGCTGCGACCTGCGGCAACGCGGGGGCTGTTGCGACCCTCCTGACCGGTCTCTGCTGCTCGGCCGAATTGAGC
>NZ_JBVHLF010000237.1:0-2058 GCF_055559155.1 Kitasatospora sp. NPDC024654 | reverse complement strand
CGAGGTCCAGCATGCGCAGCGAACCGTCCGGCCGGACCAACACGTTGGCCGATGCGAGGTCGCGCAGCACCAACCCGACCACGTACACCCCCCCCCCCCACCCACCCACTCCCACCCCCCCCCCCCCCCCCCCCCCCCCCCCCCCCCCCCTGTCCCCCCCCCCCCCCCCCCCCCCCCCCCCCCCCCCGGCCGTACGGCGGACGCGCTGCTCGCGGCCGGCGGCTACGACGCCGTCGTGGTGACCGGTTTCTGCGCGGCGGTGGCGCCCGGGCTCGCCCCCGGCGACCTGCTGGTCGCCGACGAGGTGCGCGACGCCGCCGGCACCGCCTGGCCGGTGGCCGCCCCGGACGCGCTCGCCGAGGGGCTGCGCACCCTGGGCCTGACCGTGCGCCGTGGGGTGCTGCACTCCGCCGACCACGTGGTGCGCGGTCCGGAGCGCGGGCGGCTGCACCGGGCCGGGGCGCTCGCGGTGGACATGGAGTCCGCCGCGGTGCTCGGCCGCCTGCCGGCCGGGCTTCCGGCGGCCGCGGTCCGGGTGGTGGTGGACACCCCCGGGCGCGAGCTGTTGCGCCCGGGAACGTTGCCGGCCGGCCTGCGCGCCTGGCGGGCGCTGCGCGCCGCCGCCCCCGCCCTGCTCGGCTGGCACCGCGCGGTCGCCGCACCCGCGCCCCGGGCTCGGCCACGGTCCCCCGAGGTCTTCCTGTCGACCCATTCTTCCAAGCCGACGCTCCCCCAGGAGGCGAGCTAGCCATGGCCATGCCGCTGCGTCAGACCGTGCGGGTCAGTACCTATCTCATGCAGCAGAAGCTGCTCAAGCGGCGGGACAAGTTCCCCCTGATCGTCGAGCTGGAGCCGCTCTTCGCCTGCAACCTCGCCTGCGAGGGCTGCGGCAAGATCCAGCACCCGGCCGGTGTGCTCAAGCAGCGGATGCCGGTCGCCCAGGCGGTCGGCGCGGTCCTGGAGTCGGGCGCGCCGATGGTGTCGATCGCCGGTGGCGAGCCGCTGATGCACCCGCAGATCGACGAGATCGTGCGCCAGCTGGTGGAGCGGCGGAAGTACGTCTTCCTCTGCACGAACGCGCTGCTGCTGCGCAAGAAACTCGACAAGTTCACTCCTTCGCCGTACTTCACCTTCACCGTGCACATCGACGGGCTGCGCGAGCGGCACGATGAGTCGGTGGCCAAGGAGGGGACCTTCGACGAGGCGGTGGAGGCCATCAAGGAGGCGAAGCGCCGCGGTTTCCGGGTGACGACCAACAGCACGTTCTTCAACACCGACACGCCGCAGACCGTGATCGAGGTGCTCGACTACCTCAACGACGAGCTCAAGGTCGACGAGATGATGATCTCCCCGGCCTACGCCTACGAGAAGGCACCCGACCAGGAGCACTTCCTCGGCGTGGAGCAGACCAGGGAGTTGTTCCGGAAGTCCTTCGCCGGTGGCAACCGCCGCCGCTGGCGGCTCAACCACAGCCCGCTCTTCCTGGACTTCCTGGAGGGGAAGGTCGACTTCGAGTGCACCGCCTGGGGCATCCCCAACTACTCGCTCTTCGGGTGGCAGCGACCCTGCTACCTGATGGCCGACGGGTATGTCCCGACCTACCGCGAGCTGATCGAGAAGACCGACTGGTCGAAGTACGGCCGCGGTCGGGACCCGCGCTGCGAGAACTGCATGGCGCACTGCGGGTACGAGCCGACGGCGGTGCTCGCCACCATGGGCTCGCTCAAGGAGTCGCTGCGGGCGGCCCGCGAGACCGTGGGCGGGACCCGGGGCCCCCAGTAGCAGTCCACCCCCGGCGCGCGTGCTCCAGCGTGCGCCGGGTGGGGCCCCCCGAAGGCGCCGTCCAGCATGACGGGCCGTCGCTCCGGGCCGGACGATGGCACCACCAGCACACGACCGCATGAACGAGGATGAGCACAGCCATGACCGCGATCTCGCTCGGTATTCCGTCCCTTCCGCATCTGCCGCTGGCGACTCGCCGGGTGTCCCGGCAGATCATGGTCGGGAACGTCCCGGTGGGTGGTGACGCGCCGGTGTCGGTGCAGTCGATGACCACGA
>NZ_JBVHLF010000236.1:0-2062 GCF_055559155.1 Kitasatospora sp. NPDC024654 | reverse complement strand
GCCCGTCGAGTACGAGACCAACTACTACCTGGCAACCACAAAACCCCTGGTCACAGCCATCATCTGAGCTCTCTACCGAACCCGGGGCGGTTCAGTGCCGCCTGACCTCGTCGAGCAGTACTGAGGCTTGGCGGCTGGGGGTGACAGGTAGTCATATTGGTTCTATGTATGGGAGATGAGGTATCCCGATGGGGGTGGCCTGACCGCGCGGGAGCGTGCGCAGCGTGAGCGGGTGCGGTTGGAGGCCGGCGAGATGTTCGAGCGGGGTGTGGCCCCGCCGTTGGTGGCCAGGCAGCTGAGGGTGTCGCGGAAGTCCGCCTACGCATGGCACGCGGCCTGGCGGGAGGGCGGGGCCGAGGCGCTACGGTCCAAGGGTCCCGACGGGCGGCCGTCCCGGATGAAGCCGGCCTGGCGGACATGGTTGGCCACGGCGCTGGAGGAGGGCCCAGCCGTGCACGGCTGGGTGGAGGATCAGCGGTGGACGCTGTCGCGGGTCGCGCTGCTGGTCGCCAGGCGCTTCCATGTGAGGTTCAGCCCCCCGCAGCTCTCCCGGATCCTGCACGAGATGGGCTTCAGCGTGCAGGTCCCGGTGCACCGGGCTGTCGAACGCGAGCCGCGGGCCGTGGAGCGGTGGATGCGGGAGGTCTGGCCCGCGATGGAGAAGATCGTGCGGGAACAGGACGCGTGGCTGGTCTTCGAGGACGAGGCCGGCCAGTCGATGAGGCCGCCGAAGGCGCGCACCTGGGCACGTCGTGGGCACACCCCGACCGTAAAGGTCACCGGCGAAGGCTCCGGGCGAGTCTCGCTGGCCGCCCTGGTGTGCGCCGGCCCCGGGCGGCGCACCCGGCTCGTCTACCGGTTGCTGGTCCACACCGGCCGCAGGGGAGAGAAGAAGGGCTTCCGCGAGGACGACCACGCCGCCCTCCTGGACGCCGCCCACCAGCAGCTCGACGGGAAGATCGTCCTGGTATGGGACAACGCCACCCAGCACAAGGACGCCATGACGCGCGAGCTACTCAAGGCCCGCAGCGCCTGGCTGACCGTCTTCCGCCTCCCGCCCTATACGCCCGACCTCAACCCGACCGAAGGCGTCTGGGCTCACCTGAAGAAGAGCCTGGCCAACCTGGCAGCCCGCACCACCCGCCAACTCGCGGCCAAGGCCCGCACCCGGCTGAAGAAGATGCAGCACCGCCCCGACCTCCTCAACGGCTTCATCCGCGAGACCGGCCTGATCTTCACCTCGCCCTGACGTCACCCCGAACCGCAAGCCTCAGAAGCGTGCCGATTCCCCGCCGACGGACATCCGGACGCAGATAGAGGTGCTCGAGCACGTCACCATCGAGGGCCGCATAGCCAGTGATCTCCGCATCTCGCACTGTGACCCAGGTACGACACTGCTCGAGCAGGACGTCCCGGACCCATCGGGTCACCTGCTCGTGATCGCGCTTCTGCGGGGGCAGATAGGGCATGGCCGCCGACCGAGAGGTCATGTGGATCCGCGCGATCACGGCCGCATCAGCATCCCGCGCGCATCGGATCCGAGCCTTCCCGTCATCACTCACATCGGGAACCTACAAGGCCGGCAACGACTCGGTCCAGCGGCTGTCCCGGCGAAGCCGTGCGGTCACGGCAGCCGAGGAACGGCTCGCCTTGGCGTAGGCGTCGACGGTCCGACGAACTACCGGCCACCGCATGACCGTCGGCGCGCGACCGCGGCACCACTTCAAGGGACACGACCTGCTGACACACCTACCAGGTCACCAGCGGTCGATGCCCATCACCTTCGCGGCGCCGTGAATCGCGTTGTAGTGCGGGATCGACATGTCGGACTTCCTGTCCTTCGGTGGCAGATGCCTGTCGGCCGCCCGGAACTCGTCACGTGCCTCGGCGAGCAGGCTGGTTCCGTGGCCGACCGGCACGTCGCCCTTCCCATGGACCGGGTGCGACTTGGCCGCGGTGTGACTTCCGTCTCGGCGACGGGTGAAAACTGACCGCTGGACGGCGGATGAATCGGGACCCACCGGAGCAAATCCGACCCTTCTTGCGATCGTCTGATCATCCT
>NZ_JBVHLF010000235.1:0-2138 GCF_055559155.1 Kitasatospora sp. NPDC024654 | reverse complement strand
TCCGAAGGGCCATGACCTTCATCTTCCGTGCAGCACCATTTCCAGAAGCTGCCCTACAATCAACTTCCTTTCCTGTTCAGGACGCAAGAGCTGCGAAAACGCCACTTCCGGTGGCACCGCCTGACGCAACCCCAAGTAGCAACCTCCAGAAGCAACCTCAGAGGCAACCCCAGAGGCAACCCGCGCCGGATGTGACTTTGCACGATAGATGGCCACTTTCCAGAGTTGATGGCCAAGGTTTTCGCGCTACTTGGCCAGCCTGATGACCCGTGACGCTGGAACCTGACCACGCGGGTTGGCACCGGTACAGGTGCCGCAATCTTCGAGTGCGGTTGGATCGGGGCGCGTACTCTCGCGGAATGCACCCTGATCTGCGCTTTGAGAACCCTCCCGCGCTGGCTCACGAGGCAGTGGCCGAGACATTGGAGCGGGCTCTGCGTGACCGCTCGCAGGAGGGCGAGGCGGCGGCTGTCCTGGTCGGGAGCGCATTGAACGACGACGACCGTGCCTTCGTCGAGTCCTGGTGCGTGCAGGTGGGGACACGGGCTGTGTCGGGCAGTCCGTTTCTCGGGCTGGCCGGACTGTGCCTGGGGCACATTGCTCGCCGCTTCGGGCGTCTGAGCGATGAAGCCCTCGCCCTGGCGGCGTCACTGGCGGTGCGCGCCGAGGCGGACCCGTCGGACGTGGACGGTCGGGCCCTCGATGGCTATGACGACGTCCGGAGCTTCTTGCACCTGTGGTGACGCGCCGGCGAAGCCTCGTCGCGACCTGCCCGAACCGGCCAGGTCGACGACTTGCCGACCCGTTGGCCAAGTAGCGCGAAAACCCTGGCCATCTACCGTGCACAGTCACAGGGAGGTCAGCGCCACTGGTAGGACGCGCCGGTCATCGCCGGGAGCAGCAACGGCCCGCCGGTCTCGGCGGTGTCGGGCCGGACGGCCTGGCCGAGGACGGCGCCGACGTCCGGGTACAGGTGGAGGCCGGCCGCGTCAGCCACCGGCAGCCACACCACCGGCGCCTGGCCCGGGTCGTCCCGCTCGGTTGCCGCGACGGTCTCCACCAGGGCTTCGGGCAGGTGGGCGGCGAAGACCAGGTGCCGACGCCGGAACGGCCGCCTCAGCGGCCTCTGCCTCCCACTGATCCGCTGTGATGCCATTCGTGCGCAGCCGATCCGCGACCCGCCACCAGCGGGCCGACACCTGCTTCGACGTGCTGACGCACGCGCTGTACGCCTCCCGGCGCACCTCTTCCAACCGATGCCGCTGATCTATGCGCTGCTGGCGTTCCTGCTGGCGAGCTTGACCAATGAGCGTGAGCCACCCGCCCCCGGCGCCACCCAGCATGCCGATGGCCGCACCGACCACTGCCGCTATCCCTGAATCCACGTCGGAAATACCTGCCCGGCGGTTCCGAACACAACCGCCACACGCGGCCTCCGCTCGGAGAGCGGGGGGTAACTCGCCGTCTTCGCCGCCTTCACCGAGACGGTGGCGCCGAGACCGCCGCCATCTTCATCAAGACTCCGCCACCTTCGGCGAGACCGGACAGCTGCGTGGGCTGCTGCACCAGGTGTAGCGGGGCTGGACCTTCCTCGCGGTCGGCTCACCGGTCAGCGAAAGAGCTGGCCGGACCCCGTCGGGGTTTCCACGTTCCACACAGTTGAGACACGACCGGGATGGGTGCCCCCTATACCCCGGGGACGGTGGTGTCCTCCCGGTCGGCGGCTCGCTGTCCGACCGGCACCCGCCGCTTCTCAACGGCCAGTCCCTGCACCCCACTGGAGATTTCCGTCTGGCGGGGCTCAAACGTGACGAGGCATCATCAGGGGTTCACTCGCGTTCACCCGTCCGGTCTTCCCCTTGCCTGTAGCCCCGGACGGATCGGGGCCCTTGGGCGTCTTCTTCGAGCTCCGCACCCCACCGTTGCCAGTGACGCACGTCGAAGCGGGGACAGGCTTTGGACACTGGCCCGGATCTACACCCTCGACATCAGTCGAACCTCCGATCGGTGAGACCACTCAACATGTGCGACCTCGTGTCGCACGGAGCCCGCGTTCCCCGGCCGCAGCAGGCCCGCGACCGGTTCTCCGGACCCGCCTGGGCCGTGGTCGACGAACGCGAACAGCGGGTGATGGCCGA
>NZ_JBVHLF010000234.1:0-2162 GCF_055559155.1 Kitasatospora sp. NPDC024654 | reverse complement strand
TCCCCGTCCGCGACCGACAGCGAGACGGAGTCCGTGCCGGCCGGAACCAACCGCACCCGCAGCGCGGCCGCACCCGCAGCCGACACACTCACCCCGCTCCACGAGAACGGCAGCCGCCCCTCGTGGCCGTCGGCGAGGAACCCACCCAGGCCCATGGCGTGCAGGGCCGAGTCGAGCAGGGCCGGATGCAAGGCGAAGCCGGCCACCGGGACGTCCTCGGGCAGCGCCACCTCGGCGAGGAGCTCCGCGCCGTGCCGCCACACGCCACGCAGGCCTCGGAAGACCGGTCCGTAGCCGAAGCCGGCCTCCGCGAGCCGCTCGTAGCAGCCGTCGACGTCCACAGCGGTCGCACCGGCGGGCGGCCAGACGGCCGGGTCGGCGGTGTCGAGCGGGGCCACGTGTCCGGCCTCCGACAGGACACCAGTGGCGTGGCACGTCCACGGGGCATCCGGCCCCGAGCCGTCCTCGGCGCGCGAGTGGATCTCCAGCGTGCGCCGCGCCGCCGCGCCGGCGGCGCCGACAGTCACCCGGATCTGCACCGCTCCCTGCTCGGGGAGCACCAGCGGCGCGGCGAGGGTCAGTTCCTCCACCTGGCCGCAGCCGGTTTCGTCCCCGGCCCGTACCGCCATCTCCAGGAAGGCCGTACCAGGCAGCAAGGTCACGCCGGACACCGCATGGTCCGCCAGCCAGGCGTGCGTGGCGAGCGACAGCCGGCCGGTCAGCAGCACGCCGCCATCGGGCAGACTCGCTGCCGCACCCAGCAGGGCATGCTCCGCGGACACCAGACCGGCGGAGGTCACATCGCCGGGGGCCGCAGGCGCGTCCAGCCAGTAGTGCCGGCGCTGGAAGGCGTAGGTGGGCAGGTCGACGCGCCGGGCACCACGGCCCGCGAAGACCGCCTCCCAGTCGAGGGCGACACCGTGCGCGTGCAGCTGGGCGAGAGCGGTGGTGAACGCCACGTCCTCCGGCCGGTCGGCGCGCAGGGCCGGGACCGCGACGGCATCAAAGTCGGCCAGGGACTCCTGGGCCATCGCGGTCAGACCACCGGGGCCGACCTCCAGGAACGCCGTCACCCCCTCAGCCGCCAACGCCTGCACCGCGTCGGCGAACCGGACCGCGTGGCGGACGTGACGCACCCAGTACTCCGGGTCGCCCAACTCGCCCTCGGCGACGGGCCGTCCGGTCAACGTGGAGACGATCGGCAGCGTCGGAGCACCGAAGGTGACACGCTCGGCGACCTCGCGGAACTCCGCCAGCATCGGCTCCATCAACGGCGAATGGAACGCGTGCGACACCGCCAACCGCTTCGTACGACGACCCTCGGCCGCCAACAGCGCCACGACCTCGGCCACCGCGTCCTCGGCACCCGAAAGCACCACCGACGACGGCCCGTTGACCGCGGCAACCCCCACCCGGTCCGCACGCCCGGCCAGCAGCGGCAACACCTCGCCCTCCGAGGCCCGCACCGCCACCATCACCCCACCCGACGGCAACGCCTGCATCAACCGCCCACGAGCCGCCACGAGTTCAGCGGCATCCGCCAGCGAGAACACCCCCGCCACATGCGCGGCGGCCAACTCACCGACCGAATGCCCCGCCAGGAAGTCCGCCCGCACACCCCACGACTCCACCAACCGGAACAGCGCCACCTCCACCGCGAACAACCCCGGCTGCGCGAACTCCGTCCGCTCCAACAGCCCGGCATCCGCACCGAACACCACCTCACGCAACGACCGCCCAAGGTGAACGTCCACCACAGCACACACCGCGTCGAAGGCAGCCGCGAACACCGGGAACGACGCGTACAACTCACGCCCCATCCCCAACCGCTGACTCCCCTGCCCCGAGAACAGCAGGGCCAGCCGGCCACCCGAGGGGCCAGCCTCACCCGTCACCACTCCGGCAACCCGCTGCCGGTCCCCCACCACGGCGGACAGGCCCTGCAGCAGTTCCTCGCGGTCCCCGCCCACCACCACCGCGCGGTGCTCCAGCGCCGCCCTCGAGGTGGCCAACGACAGGCCGACCTCGGCGAGTCCGAGCTCCGGATGCTCCGCCAGGTGCGACAGCAGGCGTTCCGCCTGGCCGCGCAGCGCGGCCGGATCCTTCGCCGACAGCGGCCACGGAACGGCCACACCGGACGTCGGCGCACTCGATCGCTCAGC
>NZ_JBVHLF010000233.1:0-2178 GCF_055559155.1 Kitasatospora sp. NPDC024654 | reverse complement strand
ACCGCCCGAAATCCAAGCGACCGCCCTACCGCAAGAGCGAACCGACCACCAGCAAACACGCAGAGTGACGACAGAAGCTAAAATTGCAAGCTGAGTGCTGGGCCCGCGTACTGAGGCCTGAGCGCGGATAGCCAGCGAGCTCGGAGAAGCAGGCCGGTGGCCCGGTCCTTCCACCCGCAGGATGGGGTGGGGGGACCGGGCCACCGCTGTTCGCCGGGCAGGAGGACGCGGGCGAGGCGGAAGGGAGAAGGGGGCCCGCTGCGGGGCGGTCGGGGCGGTGGAGCCCGCTTCGGGGCGGCCGTGGGGCAGGGCGGGGGTTCGGGATGGGGCCCCCTGTGCGGCACAATGGAACGCTGCAAGCCCGAATACTCTTCGACGACGCCGGAGCGATCTCACGTGGCGGAATTCATCTACACCATGCGCAAGGTGCGCAAGGCACACGGCGACAAGGTCATCCTTGACGACGTGACGCTCAGCTTCCTCCCCGGGGCGAAGATCGGCGTCGTCGGCCCCAACGGCGCCGGCAAGTCCACCGTACTGAAGATGATGGCCGGCCTGGAGCAGCCCTCCAACGGCGACGCCTTCCTCTCGCCCGGGTTCAGCGTCGGCATGCTCCTGCAGGAGCCGCCGCTGGACGAGTCCAAGACGGTTCTGGAGAACGTCCAGGACGGCGTCAAGGAGATCAAGGGCAAGCTCGACCGGTTCAACGAGATCGCCGAGCTGATGGCGACCGACTACTCGGACGCGCTGCTCGACGAGATGGGCAAGCTCCAGGAGGAGCTGGACCACGCCAACGCCTGGGACCTCGACGCCCAGCTGGAGCAGGCCATGGACGCCCTGGGCTGCCCGCCCGGCGACTGGCCGGTGACCAGCCTCTCCGGTGGTGAGCGCCGCCGCGTCGCGCTCTGCAAGCTGCTGCTGGAGGCGCCCGACCTGCTGCTGCTCGACGAGCCCACCAACCACCTCGACGCCGAGTCGGTGAACTGGCTGGAGCAGCACCTGGCCAAGTACGCGGGCACCGTGGTGGCCGTCACCCACGACCGGTACTTCCTGGACCACG
Organism: Kitasatospora sp. NPDC024654; assembly: GCF_055559155.1. Lineage (NCBI taxonomy): Bacteria > Bacillati > Actinomycetota > Actinomycetes > Kitasatosporales > Streptomycetaceae > Kitasatospora > Kitasatospora sp. NPDC024654. The sequence continues at coordinate 1,118 of NZ_JBVHLF010000233.1, read as the reverse complement.
TCGCCGAGTGGATCCTCGAGCTCGACCGCGGTCGCGCCTACCCCTACGAGGGCAACTACTCCACCTACCTGGAGACCAAGCAGTCCCGTCTCAAGGTCGAGGGCCAGAAGGACGCCAAGCGCGCCAAGCGGCTCAAGGAAGAGCTGGAGTGGGTCCGCTCCAACGCCAAGGGCCGGCAGGCCAAGTCCAAGGCCCGTCTCGCCCGGTACGAGGAGATGGCGGCCGAGGCCGACAAGATGCGGAAGCTGGACTTCGAGGAGATCCAGATCCCGCCGGGCCCGCGTCTGGGCAACATCGTGGTCGAGGTGGCCAACCTCAACAAGGCCTTCGGTGAGAAGGTCCTGATCGACGACCTGAGCTTCACCCTGCCGCGCAACGGCATCGTCGGCGTGATCGGCCCGAACGGCGCCGGCAAGACCACCCTGTTCAAGATGCTGCAGGGCCTGGAGACCCCGGACGGCGGCAACGTCAAGGTCGGCGAGACCGTCAAGATCAGCTACGTCGACCAGGGCCGGGCCAACATCGACCCGAAGAAGACCCTGTGGGAGGTCGTCTCCGACGGCCTCGACTGGATCAACGTCGGCCAGGTCGAGATGCCGTCCCGCGCCTACGTCTCCGCGTTCGGTTTCAAGGGCCCGGACCAGCAGAAGCCGGCTGGCGTGCTCTCCGGTGGTGAGCGCAACCGCCTCAACCTGGCGCTCACCCTCAAGCAGGGCGGCAACCTGCTGCTCCTCGACGAGCCGACCAACGACCTCGACGTCGAGACGCTCTCCTCGCTGGAGAACGCGCTGCTGGAGTTCCCGGGCTGCGCCGTGGTCATCTCCCACGACCGCTGGTTCCTGGACCGGGTGGCCACCCACATCCTCGCCTACGAGGGTGACAGCAAGTGGTTCTGGTTCGAGGGCAACTTCGAGTCCTACGAGAAGAACAAGATCGACCGGCTGGGTGCCGACGCGGCTCGTCCGCACCGCGCCACCTACAAGAAGCTGACCCGCGGCTGACGGTCGCCGACCGGGTCGCGAAGGGTTGACGGCCCGGGGGGGGGGGGGGGGGGGGGGGGGGGAAGGGGGGAGGGGGGGGGGGGGGTGGTGGCCGCCTTCGCGCACCCAGCATAACGA
>NZ_JBVHLF010000232.1:0-2243 GCF_055559155.1 Kitasatospora sp. NPDC024654 | reverse complement strand
CACCTGGCACCGGGACGGCCGGTCGCAAGGCCTCGGGGAAAGTGGCAGTTCCAACCCCCCCCCCCCCCCCCCGGTTCCCCCCCCCCCCCCCCCCCCCCCCCCCCCCCCCCCCCCCCCCCGATCCGGGACGCGGAGGCCGCACTCCGGATGGTGTGCCAGACTGCCACCGTGACCTCGCTCGCGCTCATTATTGGCAGCAGGCGCGCCGGTTCGCAGTGACCGCTTCGCAGCACCCCTTCGCGGAGCGAGTTCCCCGCGCCCCCACGGGCGCCGGGCGACTGCCGACCCGCGCGCAGACCTCTCGCACCCGCGAGAGGTCTTTTGTTTTACCCCGGTCCGGCCCACCCGTGCCGACCGGGACGGACCCGGCCCTTCGGCCCCGCCCACCCGGCGGCGCCGGATTCCGGGTGGCGCGCGGGATGGTGGAACAGTGGAACCGGGATGTCCGGCATTCGCAGTGCCCCCGAAACGGAGAAACCAGGGCCATGACCGACGGCAGTGCACGTCACCCCGATGACAGCTTCCATGTCTTCGACACCACCCTGCGCGACGGCGCGCAGCGGGAGGGCATCAACCTGACGGTGGCCGACAAGCTGACCATCGCCCGGCATCTGGACGAGTTCGGGGTCGGCTTCATCGAGGGCGGCTGGCCCGGCGCCAACCCCCGGGACACCGAGTTCTTCGCCCGTGCCGCCGCCGAGCTGGATCTCAGGCACGCCCAGTTGGTCGCCTTCGGCGCCACCCGGCGGGCCGGCGGCAGCGCCGCCCAGGACCCCCAGCTGCGGGCCCTGGTCGAGTCCGGCGCGCCGGTGATCACCCTGGTCGCCAAGTCGCACGACCGGCACGTCGAGATGGCGCTGCGCACCACGCTGGACGAGAACCTGGAGATGGTCCGGGACAGCGTCGCCCACCTGCGGGCCCAGGGCCGCCGGGTCTTCATCGACTGCGAACACTTCTTCGACGGCTACCGGGCCAACCGCGACTACGCGCTGGCCGTGGTCCGCACCGCGCACCAGGCCGGCGCCGACGTCGTCGTGCTGTGCGACACCAACGGCGGGATGCTGCCGTCCGACGTCCGGGAGATCGTCGCGGACGTGGTCCGGAGCACCGGCGCGCGGATCGGCATCCACGCCCAGGACGACACCGGGTGCGCGGTCGCCAACACGCTGGCCGCGGTGGACGCCGGGGCCACCCACGTGCAGTGCACCGCCAACGGCTACGGCGAGCGGGTCGGCAACGCCAACCTCTTCCCGGTGGTCGGCGCGCTGGAGATCAAGTACGACCGGCGGGTGCTGCCGCCCGGCAGCCTGGTCGAGATGACCCGGATCTCGCACGCCATCGCCGAGGTGGTCAACCTGGCCCCCTCCACCCACCAGCCCTACGTCGGGGTCTCGGCCTTCGCCCACAAGGCCGGTCTGCACGCCTCGGCCATCAAGGTGGACCCCGACCTCTACCAGCACATCGACCCCGAGCTGGTCGGCAACACCATGCGGATGCTGGTGTCCGACATGGCGGGGCGGGCCTCGGTCGAGCTCAAGGGCAGGGAACTGGGCTACGACCTGTCCGCCGACCGCGACCTGGTCGGCCGGGTGGTCGCCCGGGTCAAGGAGCAGGAGAGCCTGGGCTACACCTACGAGGCCGCCGACGCCTCGTTCGAGCTGCTGCTCCGCGACGAGGTGCGGGGCAGCCGGGAGCGCTTCTTCACCCTGGAGTCCTGGCGGACCATCAGCGAGCAGTTGCCGGACGGCTCGGCGGGCAACGAGGCGACCGTCAAGCTCTGGGCCAAGGGCGAGCGGATGGTCGCCACCGGGGAGGGCAACGGCCCGGTGGACGCGCTGGACCGGGCGCTGCGCACCGCGCTGGAGAGGATCTACCCGCAGCTGGCGGACCTGGAGCTGGTGGACTACAAGGTCCGCATCCTGGAGGGCCAGCACGGTACCGGGTCGCGGACCCGGGTCCTGGTGGAGTCGGCCGACGGGACCGGCACCTGGTCCACCGTGGGGGTCGCCGACAACGTGATCGCGGCCTCCTGGAAGGCACTTGAGGACGCGTACAGCTACACCCTGGTCAAGGCCGGCCTGCGGCCGGAGGACTGACGCACCGTGGGGGGCTCCGACGGGAGCCCCCCGGCACGGTGTACCGGCCTACCGGAGTCGGGCGAGGAGGGCGTGCTCGACGAGGGTGATGAGGGCGCTCTTGGCGCTGTCCCGGCGGCGGGCGTCGAGGGTGATGATGGGGGTGTC
>NZ_JBVHLF010000231.1:0-2315 GCF_055559155.1 Kitasatospora sp. NPDC024654 | reverse complement strand
CTTCATGCTTGGTCGCAAGATGATCTATCAGGGGTCCCGTTCCACGTTCACAGCGGGGTTGCGCCGCAGGCCACAGGCTTAACGCAACGGTGTTGTGGCTGACCGCATGGGATGATCTTCAGGTTGATCACGCTCGGGAGGGTCTTGCCGTGAAGAGCGCGTTGCCGTCGTACCGGGGGGCATCGGTACCCGGTGGAGGTCATCGCGCACTGCGTGTGGCTGTACTTCCGGTTCCCGCTCAGCTTCCGCGAGGTCGAGGAGCTGATGCTGGCGCTATCACGTTGATGAGCGCGTGTCAGGCTGAGGGTGTGCCGGGGTGCGGTGGGGTGTCTGGGTCAGGCCGTGGTGGGCAGGCCGATGGTCTCGGTGACGTGGTCTCAGATGGTGAAGCGGAGGGTCATCTCGAGTCGGTGTTCGGCGGCGGTCAGAAGGTGGCGTCGGGGTCGGAAGTGGGGTGAGATGCCGCTGAACGCGGACAGGAACCGTTGTGTGGATCCGGGTGAGCGGAAGCCCTTCATGGCGCGTTCGCGCTGGCGGGTGGGCTGGTGGGAGTTCTCGGCCCGGTTGTTCAAGCCCTTGTGCGAGCGGTGCTCGACCGAGGCCATGAGCTCGCGGTGCGCGACCGGGTAGCTCTTCAGCTTGTCGGTGACCAGCACCCGCTGAACGCGCCGCTGTTTCTTCATCAGCCTGGCCATGAACCGCTTGGCGGCCTTCGCGTTCCGGCGGGACTGGACAAGGATGTCCAGGACGTTGCCGTGCTGGTCGACGGCCCGCCACAGGTAGTGCCGCACCCCGTTGATCTTCACGAAGACCTCGTCGAGATGCCATTTGTCGCCGGCCGCGGGCCGCCGCCGGCGCAGCCCGTCCGCGTAGACCTGCCCGAACTTGGCGCACCAGCGGCGCACCGTCTCGTAGGAGACGATCACGCCTCGCTGCAGCATCAGCTCCTCCACCTCGCGGAACGACAGCGGAAAGCGGAAGTACAGCCACACGCAGTGCGCGATGACCTCCACCGGGTACCGGTGGCCCCTGTACGACGGCGACGCACCCTCCACGACAGGCCCTCCCCGCCACCCACCAACCCGAAGATCATCTCACTCACCGGTCAACGTGACAGCACCCGACTGCACCCGCCTGACCACCACCGCCCACTCCGCCTTGGTGAGCCCCATCTCCTTGGCGATGTCCGGCACTGCCCGGAACCGGCCCCTCCCCGGTGGCATCGAGCCAACGGAGGCTCGTCTCGGTGACCTCACGCCGTTGGCGGACGTAGCGTCGACCTCCTGCCGCCAGACCGGGTGCACGGGGCGCCCGCGACGTGCGGCCGAGGAGTGCACCATCATGCGTCTCCGTTCCATCACCCTCGCGGCCTGTGCCGCCGCAGCTCTCGCACTGTCCGGCGCGACCGCCGCCCAGGCCGAGACATCCGCCACCGCCTCGAAGACCACCACGGTCACTACCGGCACCGTGGGCGACGGCCCCGGCACCGCCTCGACCTTCGGCTTCGACGGGCACAAGGCATTCGCCACCAAGCCGGTCCCGGTTGCCTCCCGCGCCGAGGCCCAGAAACTCAGCCCGAAGACGGCGGCGACAGGCAGCTTCGTCTGCTCCCTCTACGTGGGCGGGACCGTGCTCAACGGCCCGCAGCTCCAGGCTGGGACGGCAGAAACCTGCACCGGCTCCTTCGCCTACCAGTACACCCGCGCCCAGTGGGCCGAGGACGCCGGCAGCGGATTCTTCATCATCCCGAACACCGATGTCGCCGGCCCCACCGTCACCGGAGACGTGAACGACACCACGTTCTTCCTCAACGGTTGCCAGCTCTACACCTGGACCCACCCGTATCAGCTCCAGGCGCGGGGATACGCCGTCACCACCAGCGGAGCGACCGTCAGTGGATATCTTGAGTACGGTGGATCTGCCAATGTCCCCTGCCTGTAGGCTGCTTGACCTACGGGAGGACCGAATGAACACCTTCGGATACGACGGCGAGCGGCCGATCAACGGTGACGTGGTCGAGCCCGAACAGCCCGAGCAGGGCCCTGTGGTCCCGCGCCGATACTGGGCCTCAGCCCGAGCAACGCAGCCTGGTGATTTCCAAAGTGACTACTGGGAGACCAGGCCCGCACAGTGAGCAAGCCGGAGCCCCTGCCGATGATCGGGCAGAGACTCCGACACTCCCCCGCCCGGACCGCCTGAAGCCCAGCACAACCGAGGAGCCCCGGGGGGGGGGGGGGGGGGGGGGAGGGGGGGGGGGTGTGGGGGGGGGGGGGGGGGGGGGGGGGGGGGGGGAGGGGGGGGGGGGGGGGGGGGGG
>NZ_JBVHLF010000230.1:0-2400 GCF_055559155.1 Kitasatospora sp. NPDC024654 | reverse complement strand
CCGTCGGAAAAGGACCCGAACCACGGGCACCTCGTCGGCGGCCTACTTCACTCTGTGAGGGCCGAGGGGTGAGATTCCCCTCGGCTACTCGGCAGACCATCTAATCGGCGCTCCTACATGCCTGCCAACTGCGGAAGTCAGGCACGGTGGACCACACACGTCTGCACCACTGTGCGGGGCCAGACCGCCTCCACCGCCTGCGGCAGGCCCTTCAGCCCGTCACACACCAGCATCAGCACGTCCTCCACGCCGCGGTTCTTCAACTCGGTGAGCACCCGCAACCAGTGCTTGGCACCCTCGCCACCCTCGCCGCCGGCCCAGACCCCGAGGATGTCGCAGTGGCCCTCGACGGTCACGGCCAGGGCCACGTAGACGGGCCGGTTCGCGACCTGCCCGTCCCTGATCTTCATGTTGATGGCATCGATGCGAGGGGCAGCCCGCGCGATCGCGTCGCCCGGCCGGATGGGCGCCCGCTCGCCCGGCCGTCGGGTTCGTCGACAGCGGCCCCGGGGGAACGCCTTCGGGTAGGGGCGTGGGCCCTGGAAACCGCCCCGCCGACCGGGCCCGGGGAATGTCGGAGGTGGCCGCGGGAGACGCACGGGAGCTGGTCCTCGGTGCCGTTCCTGTCGTGGTGGTCGACCAGGGCGGGGCCGTGGCCGCCGCGCGGGTTGGCGGCTTCGCGGTCCGGGCTCCAGGAAGTGCCGTCGAAGGCGGTCCACCACGGGTTGTCGTTGGTGGACAGCCCCCGTGGACGCGGTACGGCCTGTCGCGAGGACGGCCGGTGCGGGTTTCTGGGCGCTCTTGTGGGAGGGGAGCAACCGGCCCGGCGTCGGCTCGACAAGCCCCGGGGGCCACCAGCCGCTTCGCCTTCGACCGCCGGGCTCCGCCTTCCCCGGTGCCACGCGCCGGCGGCGGGTGCCGGCCGGCGGGCAAGGTGCCGCGCTCCGCGCCGGCACTCGTCCCGGGGGTGGTGTCAGCGTGCCGCCGGTGCGGCCACGGGCGTCCCGGGGACGTAGTGGATGCTGCGGGGCAGCACGGTCAGGTGCTGCTGCTCGGCGGGCAGGGTGTGCTGGACGGTGAGCCGGTAGCGGGCGGTGGTGGCGCCGCCGTCGGTGAGGACGTGGCCGGTGGGGGGGATCAGGGTGTAGAGCGTCCCGGTCTGCGACTCCAGGGCCTGGGGCTCCCAGTGCCGGGTGGCGGGGTTGAACCAGTCCAGGCGGACGTCGTCGGCCTGGAGGTAGGGGCCGTGCTCCGGCGAGAGGACGAGGATCTGCAGGGCCTGGGGGGCCTGGGTGCCCCGGTCGTAGAAGACGCTGAACTCGTGCGCGCGGTGGTCGGCGGGGATCTGGTGGAGGGGCAGCGAGGCGATCCGCAGGGTGGTGTCGTCGGTGGCTCCGGCCCGCGAGACCGCTGCGGCGGTGGCGGCCGTGGCCGGAGCGGTGGCGGCCGTGGCCTGGCCGGCGATGCCGAGGGCGGCCGCGCCTGCCAGCAGCAGGGAGGTGGTGACGGTGGTGGCCCGACGTACAACGGCGCGGTTCATGGTGCTCTCCAAGTGGTTGACCTGTTAACCAAGGTAGGTATGAATGGTTCGCATGTCAACCAAATCGGATAGGATCATCTCCATGAACGAGAACCGCTGGCTGAACGAGCGCGAGCAGAGCGCCTGGCGGGGCCTGCTGACCCTGCAGGCCGACCTGTTCCAGTACCTGGAGCGGCAGTTGCGCAAGCAGAGCGGGATGTCGGGCTCCGACTACTCGGTGCTCGCGAGGCTCTCCGAGGCACCGGACGGGCGGCTCAGGGCCTTCGAGCTCGCGAAGATCCTGCGCTGGGAGAAGAGCCGGCTCTCGCAGCACCTGACGCGGATGGTCAGCCGCGGTCTGGTGGCCCGCGGGCGGTGCCCCACCGATCAGCGCGGCGCGTACGTCATCCTGACCGAGCAGGGGAGACGGGCCGTGGAGGCCGCGGCCGGGCCGCACGTGGCCGACGTGCGGAGGGTGTTCATCGACCACCTCACCCCCGAACAGCTCGACCTGCTCACCGAGCTCGGCAAGCAGGTCGAGGACCGCCTGGCCGAACTCGGGCAGGAGCCGTGAGGCCCGGCTGGCACCGCCTGTGCGACGGCATCGGGGGCTGGGGCCTGCTCGAGGCCTGATCCGATCGGATGCGCCGGGAGGCACCGCGTGGTGCGCGGTCCTCCCGGCGTCGCACGCGCGTGTTGCACTCCGCCGGCTTGCTCCCGTGCTCTGCGACGGCACCCTCTGCGAGCACAGCCCCCGCCTCGCTTGACGAACGGCATGGAGGCACCCCCCGGGGGGGGGGGGGGGGGGGGGGGGGGGGGGGGGGGGGGGGGGGGGGGGGGGGGGGGGGGGGGGGGGGGGGGGGGGGGGGGGGGGGGGGGGG
>NZ_JBVHLF010000229.1:0-2404 GCF_055559155.1 Kitasatospora sp. NPDC024654 | reverse complement strand
CACCGAGATCCAGATCATGGAAGACGGAATCGCCTCCCGATCCCGGCACTGAACCGGGTTGCGCCGCAGGTCACAGGCTTAACGCAATGGTGTTGAGCACGACGTGAACATCAGCGACGTCCTGCGGGCGGAGAGCAAGGAACTGGATCGGAGGTTGGAGGGGCATGACCCGGTCGCTTTCACGCGGCGCCTGGCGGAGCGCATCGCGGGAGCAGGGGACGGATCGTCCACCGCCCGCGCCGTCATCCGGTCCGACCGGGCCCCGGCATCCGCCGGGCCGGCCCCGGCGGCGCGGGCCCCGCAACACCGAGCCCAACTGGATCCGCTGATGACGGTGACTCGGGCCGAGCTGAGGCTCGACCTGGAGCACCTGTGCGCGGCCGTGGTCAGTCAGGCCAGCCCGGAGGCCTTGGCCGGCTTCGTCGGCGCCTGTGACGAGGCGGCCGCCACGATGTTCGGCTGCCTGCTCTACGGGCTGGGACGCGGTTGCGACGCGGCGTTCTGGTGGGGGTTCGCGGCCGGGGCCGAGGACGCTCTGGCCGCGACCTGCCTGACCCTCTATCACGCCAGCGTGGGTCAGGAGGAGCTCGCCGCCCTGTGGCGGGCGCGGATGGACAAGGCCACCGAGCTCGACCCCGACCGGCTCCTCGCGGCTCCGGACGGGCCGGTTGAGGATCCGGCCGAGGTCGCCCGGACCGTCACCGAGCTGTCCGAGGGCGAGACCCTCAAGCACTTCGTCTCCCCTCCGCCGGGGGACGGACGGGTGGTCAGGGGCCGCTCGCGCCGCCGACGGGCGCTCGCGCCGGCCTGGGGCTGGGATCAATAGCGACAGTGCGGGCCGGTCACCGGCCAAGGCTGGTCGCCACGCCCGCCTCCCGGAGCCGTACCTCTACCTGGAGGCGGGCGGCCTGAGGATCGTCTTGCGGCACCGCCTTCGGCCGCCGACCCGGACCGTGACCGCACTGCTCGTCCTCGCAGTCGGCCACCTCGCCAGCTGGTGGAACCCGATCCGGTAACACCGCTGCCCCCCGACAACCGTCGGGGGGCAGCGGCAGTACGCGGTGGTCACGGGAACATCCCCGCTCGCGCGGGGCCGACGGGCTGGCCGCCATGGCGGTGATGACCTGGTGGGAGCAACCCCCGTTCGCGCGGGGCCGACGAGGCCGTGCTGACGCCGGACGAGTCGCAGGCGGACCAACCCCCGCTCGCGCGGGGCCGACTCATGACCCACTGGGCCCGACGGCAGCGCGGGCGACGGCATGAACGCACCCGCGGAGCAACCCCCGCTCAAGCGGGGCCGACCCATCACGGGCGCGCTGCTCCTCGCGTCGTCGGGAGCAACACCCGCTCGCGCGGGGCCGACCAGGAACGTCCACGGGGCCAGGCCGGCCCTGCTGAGCAACCCCCGCTCGCGCGGGGCCGACTCTCCACCGGCAGCGATCGCACCAACGTGACGTGAGCAACACCCGCTCGCGCGGGGCCGACTGGTGGACTCTCCAGCACAGGGTCCGTGAGGCTGAGCAACCCCCGCTCGCGCGGGGCCGACTCGGACTTCCTCGCGGAGCTTGGCGATGAGCTGGAGCAACCCCCGCTCGCGCGGGGCCGACTCGCCGCGGCTGATGCTGCGGCGGTACGGGGGGAGCAACCCCCGCTCGCGCGGGGCCGACTCCCAGGTACCGGCCAAGGCTGCGGCGGCCCAAGAGCAACCCCCGCTCGCGCGGGGCCGACTCTGCGGAACGACAGCCGGGGGGCTTTTTGCCGGAGCAACCCCCGCTCGCGCGGGGCCGACATGACCACCCGCAACGAGACCGGCGTCGCCTGGGAGCAACCCCCGCTCGCGCGGGGCCGACGACACGGGAGCCACGGGCGAGATGCTGGGGGAGGAGCAACCCCCGCTCGCGCGGGGCCGACGCTGCCGGGGCGACTACAGGAAGCCAGGGAGAGGAGCAACCCCCGCTCGCGCGGGGCCGACGCGGCCGTGATGGTCAGCGCGGTGTCGGCGTCGGAGCAACCCCCGCTCGCGCGGGGCCGACGGCATCGAGACGGACCCGCGCCTGCCCAGCCCGGAGCAACCCCCGCTCGCGCGGGGCCGACTGCTCGTGTGCGCGCTCCTCGTCGGCCGACCAGGAGCAACCCCCGCTCGCGCGGGGCCGACGAACTGCCGGAACCTGATCTTGGAACGACTGGGGAGCAACCCCCGCTCGCGCGGGGCCGACACCAGGGCGGCCGGTGTGGTGTCTGCGGACCGGGAGCAACCCCCGCTCGCGCGGGGCCGACAGGGTGCGGACCTCTTCGACGGAGGCGGCAGCGGAGCAACCCCCGCTCGCGCGGGGCCGACACTTCGTGAGCTGCGACGATACCCCGCCAAGGCCACGGTTTTCATCACTTCATCAAGGAGTAGCAG
>NZ_JBVHLF010000228.1:0-2449 GCF_055559155.1 Kitasatospora sp. NPDC024654 | reverse complement strand
GGCCGAAAGTCCTGAAAACACCACACCCACCAGCTCATTGACATCGCGCACACCATGCCAACGACGTTCGTCACCCTTCGTTACCACCGATTACGAGCCAGAGCCATTACTCGATGAGACCCCACGAATCCCCCTTCAGCGTCTCTCCGATGCGCCATCATGCCCGAGCCTGCAACTCAACCGACTGGATTCAGTGAGACAACGGCTGGGTTCACTGCGAACGGACAAGGGCGGCCACCAGGCGGGCGTGGACGTCGACGGCCGTCTCGCGGGTGACCGGGTCGGGGTCCTCCAGGTGCGCGGCGGCCCGTTCGCTGAGGGTCTTGCCGTCACCCCTCCATGCCAGCTGTGCCGCCGTCACCCCACTCGCCGAGCACGATGTCCTCGTGTGTGTCGTGTGGGCCATCGTGGCCGGTGGGCAGGTTGCAGATCGCGGTGCAGAGCTCGCCGCCGAGCTGAACTGCGATCGCCAGCCTGTCGGCTTTCGGTGGCGGCACGCAGCGGCGACGGAACCACTTCATGGGCCCGTGCTGCCGCTTCGGGTACCGCCTGGGGAAGCGATGGGCCTCGCAGCTGAGCGGCAGTTGCGAGGCCCGGGCATGAGCCCGACTTACTGGTTGGCGGACTGCCAGGTGCCGCTCTCCCAGACAGCGCCGCCGGTGGCCGGGCCGCCGCCCCGCTTGTAGACCACGAAGTTGCCGTCGCTCTGGAAGATCGCGCGGGCACCCGGGTAGTTGTAGGTGCCGGTATACCACACATCAGGGGAGTAGAGCTTGCGCATGACGACATTTCCGTCGGTCTGCATGACCGTCAAACATGCGCCCGAGCCATCAGTGCCGGTGTCCCAGACTGCCACTCCGTCACGCTTGCGGTAGATCACCAGGTTGCCGCCACGCTGCATGATCATCCAGGCATTGGCCGACTGCATCCACTGGCCGGGCACCAACTCCCGGAATGCGATCGGGTCCTGGCCCGCCTGGACGACGTTCGCCGGGCAGTACTCGGAGGGTTGCTGCCCGACACCCGCGCTCCACCACCGCTGGCCAAGGGGGAGCGAGGGAGGGACGTCCAGCTCCCCGTCCGCCAGGAGCTGGAGGCTCTGATTGCCGCCCGAAGTTCCGCTACTCCAAAGGGCCCCGCCGGTAGTCGGGCCACCGCCGTGGTCGTAGACGACGAAGTTGCCGTCACTCTGGGATACCGCATAGGCGCCTGGATGCCCCCAGGTGCCGGTATCCCAGACGGCCGGCCCCTGCGTGCCATCCTTCGCGAGCGGGTACAGGACCAGGTTGCCGTCGGCCTGCATGACCAGCTTGCTGACCGGTGCGAACGGGGCGGTGTCCACGACCGCGTTGGGCGCCGAGGTCGGACTCGTGATGCTCTGCCCCGGAGACAAACTGTTCACCGGGGTTCCGTATGAGGTCCCGTGAGTGTCTGTCTTGCAGGGCAGCGCCGTGGCGGCCTGTGCGGACTCGACCCCGGTGGCCAGGCCGGTGACGGTGAGCAGCGCGCCGAGGGCGGCGCTGAAAGCACGATTACGGTTGATGGGTACCCCCTTGATGAGCGGCCCGACGCAGGATTGATCACACACTGCCGCGGCCGTGGCGGCTCCAGCGTGTGCCCGCATAGTCATAGCACCGTCGGGTGGCTCAGCTGCGCAGCAGGGTGATCTTGTACGAAGGGCCCTGCGGCTGCTGTTCAGCTGCGGGGCCCGCTCATCCTCTCGCAGATCCGCTGCCCCGGGGAGTGCCCGGGGCAGCGGGTAGTTGGGTAGGTAGAGGGGCTGTGACCTGCGTGTCTACCTTCTACCCGGCGGCCACGATCGAGCGGGCCGTCGAGGCGGCCGTCGAGCGGATCGTCGAGGGGGTGCTCGCCCGGATCGGGCGGGGCCCCGGGGCGGCCCCGGCGGCGGCCGGCGGCCCGGCCGAGGGAGTGGCCGCCGAGCCCGGCCCGGGGGTTGCGCGCGCGGGGACGGGTGCGCCCGGGCGGGCAGGCGGGCGCACCCGCACGCGGCGCGGGCCCAGGCGCCGGCGGGCGCAGCGCACCCGGTGCACCCGGGGCCGGTAGCCCCGGCGGGCGGTCCCCGCGGTGCCTCCTCGTCGGAGGCGCCGCGCGGGCCGGCCCCGGAAACCCCAAAGCTGACATGTACTCATTGCCCTCGACGAGCCCGGTTCGGCCCTCGCGGAGACTTCCAACACTTGACAGGGACGCGACGAGTAGGTGACGGGGTCCGACCTGGACGCCACCCGTCGCGGGTGCCTGTCGCGATGGATTCAGGGGTGGGGTCGAGGGGTGCTCGCGCAGATCCAGGGCATAGCAGGGGGCATCGCGACGGGGGTCGCGACAGCCCCAGATGCCAACACCATTGCGTTAAGCCTGTGACCTGCGGCGCAACCCGGTTCAGTGCCGGGATCGGGAGGCGATTCCGTCTTCCATGATCTGGATCTCGGTG
>NZ_JBVHLF010000227.1:0-2515 GCF_055559155.1 Kitasatospora sp. NPDC024654 | reverse complement strand
GAGCATCAGCTCCTCGACCTCACGGAAGGAGAGCGGGAATCGGAAGTACAGCCACACACAGTGCGCGATGATCTCCGCCGGGTACCGGTGACGCTTGTACGACGGCGACGTCGACGACACGAACGAACCCTCCTGGGGATGACCAACCTCAAGATCATCTCACGCTCACTCGTTAACGTGACAGCGCCCGTACACGTGGTGCCGCCGGTAACCAGCGCCTGCCAGGCCCCCGACGCGTAGCCGGTGCACGACACGGCGGGTGCGGCCGGCGTCTCTACGTCCACGGTGAACGCCGTGGCCGCCGACCAGGGGCTGTACAACGTCCCGTCATAGGCGCGTGCCTGGAAGGTGTAGTTCCCGTTCGCCAGCGCGGTGGTCGCCGTCCACGACCCCGAGGCTCCCGAGGCAACCGAACCGCTCGTACCGGACTCCACCACGGACGAGCCGGAGAGCACCTGGAACTCATACTGCAGTGGGTCGTTGTCCGCGTCGGTCGTGGAAGCCGTGAACGTCGGAGTGGCTGAGCTGGAGTACTGCCCGCCGTTGGAGGCCGGGTTGTCCGGGCTGAAGGAGGTGGTGCCCACCGGCCACGGGGCGTGGTCGTAGGTGAGGGAGAACACGGGGTTCTGACTGAACGCCGCGAAGCCGTTCGTATCCGCCTCGTCCTCGTTGACCAGCTCGGCGGTGAACTGCCCGGTGTAAGTGGGTGCGGTCAGGATCGACTGGACGTCAGCGCTCACGTCCCAGGTCACGTTCGTGTCCGGGGCAGTGCTCGTCGTGGTGAACGTCTGCGTCACCGGGCTGCCCTGTTGGGCGGGAGGGTTGTTCCAGGTGGTGGCGTTGGAGATCGCCCCGGTGGAGTAGAGGTCCACCGAGTGGGACGCGCTGGTGGCCACGTCGGTCTTGGTGACCTCCGAGGTCACCGTCGCGGACAGCACCGTCGAGGTGGTGCCGAACGGAGCGCCCGGAAGACCGAACGAGTAGTACGAGCGGTCGACACCGCTGCCGTCGTACCCCACGCTCATGTTTCCGTCGAACGTCCAGTACCAGTCCGAGGCAGTCGGATACGTCGAATCCGATTTGGCCTGATTACCGATCAGTAATTTCCGTTTGATCGTCTGCACGCTTTCAGTCAACCCACAGGCCGAAGAAACCAAATCGGAATCGAGGGCCCGCCGCTCCCCAGCCGAACTCCGCTCTCGACCGCGGTCAATCTGAACTCGCCAGCGCCCGCAAGGTGCACCAGGCGCAGTGGACCAGCCCGCAGATGCGCCCGCGGACCGTCGGCATGGCCGGCATTGAGTTCTGGTCGGCCTGAGCCCGGCCCAGCATGGAGTGAGCGTGGGGCCGCCGGTGTGACTGACGGTGGGGTCGGCTAGGGTCCCGGTCGAATCAGATGATCACCCGAAGGGGACACAGACATGCGTGGAGCACGCACCGCCGCGAGACTCGCCGCCGTCGCGGCCCTGGCCGGAGCCGTGGCCGGCTGCGGAACGGTGCACGCCGGGACGGCGATCTCCAACCCGACGCCGTCCGGCGGCCCTTCGACGTCGGCCGTACCTGTGGGCGCGGCGGCCCTGCTTCAGAAGGCCGGGGATAGCACCAGTGCGGCCAAGTCGGCCCGGGCGGCCGAGACGATCACCGTAGGCGGCCAGACCCTCCAGGGCACCGGCGAGTTGGACTGGTCCAACGGAGCGCTGGCCGACATGCAGATGCAAATTCCCGCCGACCAGGCAGCGAAGATCGGTTCGGACGGCCTGGCCGACTCGCTGCTGACGCCCAACGCGATGTACATCAACATGCACGCCGGAGCGGCCTTCACCAAGGCCCTCGGCGGCGCCCACTGGATGGAGTACGACTTCGCCGACGCGGCCAAGGACCAGGGCAGCCAGGGACAGGCCTTCGCGACGCTGGCCAAGGAGGCCGACCCGGTGACGCTAATGCGGGCACTGATCGCCACCGGGAAGGTAACCAGCACCGGGAACGAGACCGTCAACGGGGTGCAGAGCACCCACTTCACCGCCGACCTGACCCCCGCCAACGTGGCAGCACCCACCACCGGCGGCGCCTACGGCGAGCAGCTGGCCCTGCTTCACCAGCTGCTCGCGGCCCAGGGGGTCAGCAACGACCACGTCGACCTGTGGGTGGACAGCAAGACCGACCTGATGGTGAAGAAGGAGGAGAAGCTGACGCTTCCTACCGGGACGAAGGACGTGACGGTCAGCTACTCCGACTACGGAGTACACGTCCAGATCACGCCGCCCCCGGCCTACGACACCTTCAACGTCGGCAAGATGATGGCCGCGCACGCCAGCCCGACCCCGGGTCTCGGCCTCAGCTGACGGTTCGCCTTTCGGTTCAGGGGCGTTCCTGCCCGGAGCCGAGCAGGTCATTCTGGAGCGGAGACCAGTAGGGCTTGGGGCCAGGGCTGATGCGTTCTCAGCTCGTGAGACCGAGCAGGTCGAGCGCGTGATCGGCGTGTGACCGGTAGTGGTCGGTCGCGGCAGCGATGTTG
>NZ_JBVHLF010000226.1:0-2593 GCF_055559155.1 Kitasatospora sp. NPDC024654 | reverse complement strand
CAGGATGATCAGACGATCGCAAGAAGGGTCGGATTTGCTCCGGTGGGTCCCGATTCATCCGCCGTCCAGCGGTCAGTTTTCACCCGTCGCCGAGATCACCCGTAAGGTGACGGCCTCCCAGAGCTTTCTCAGGACCCGCGGCAGCCAGCGCCGACAGCACACCAGCCCCCGGCTGGAGGAGGCCTACCGGGCCACGCCCAGGGCCTCCAACTGCCCGCGCTGCTCCTCGCTGAGCTCGTCCCGGCGAGCACGCTGGTTGTTCAGCCAGGTGCCCAGCGACGTCCCGCCCTCCTTGTGCGTGCGCGGGACCTTGGCGTGCCCCTCCCGCTCGACGAACGCCGCCAGCGCCGCGAGGCCCTGCTGGAACCGGTCCGCCCGCGACACCTTCGGCTTCGCCGCGGCCACCGCCCGCGCGGCCGCCAGCTCCTGGTCCTCCTCGATCCCGAGCGCCGCCAGCAGGTCCCGTTGCTCCTGGTCGAGTTCGGCCCAGCCGGCCCGTTGGGTGCGCACCCAACGGCCGAGCTGCTCGCCCTCGAACGTCGTCTCCAGCGGCATGGCGGCCCAGTCGACCCGGCCGTCGTACTCCAGCCACCACTGCCGGGCGACGGAGTAGGTGCGCTGCCAGGTGATCGGCCAGGCCGGGCACCACCAGGGGTGGATCTCCTCCAGCGCGGCTCGGCGCTTCGGGTCGAGCGCACTGGGCTCGCCTTCGGGTATCTCGGCCGCGGCCCTCAGTCCGGCGAGCGACGAACCATGCTCCTTCGCCCAGACCTTGCCGCTCGGTCAGCTGCTGCAGACGGCGTAGGGGGTGGCGGTGATGGGTTGACCTGAGGTGTTGGTGAGGGAGACTTGCCAGGTGTTGCCGACCGGAATGCTGGTGAAGTTGCTGGGGGGCGGTCCGGTGAGCTGGGCGCCGCCGCCGGTGAGGAGAGTGCCGGCGGGGCAGGAAGCCGTTGCGGTCCCGGGCACTGCCCCGGCAGCCACACCATAGGGCCCTGTGCCGACGGTGACGGTGGTGTAGACGGTGTTCGTCGAGGTGTCGATCACCGACACAGTATTCGAGCCGTTGTTGGTGACGTAGGCGAAGGTGCCGGCCGGGTTCACTGCCACACTAATGGGGTTGGTGCCGACGGTGATGGTGGCGGTGACGGTGTTCGTCGCAGGGCTGATCACCGACACAGTGTTCGAACTGACGTTGGTGACGTAGACGAAGGTGCCGGCCGGGTTCACCGCCACACCCTGGGGGTTGGTGCCGACGATGATGGTGGCGGTGACGGTGTTCGTCGACGTGTTGATCACCGAGACATTGTTCGAGTTGTTGTTGGTGACGTAGGCGAAGGTGCCGGCCGGGCTCACCGCCACGCCGAAGGGGCCGGTGCCGACGGTGATGGTGGCGGTGACGGTGTTCGTCGACGTGTTGATCACCGACACAGTGTTCGCACTGAAGTTGGCGACGTAGACGAAGGTGCCGGCCGAGTTCACCGCCAGGTTCCGGGGGCCGGTGCCGACGGTGATGGTGGCGGTGACGGTGTTCGTCGACGTGTCGATCACCGACACAGTGTTCGAAGATTGGTTGGTGACGTAGGCGAAGGTGCCGGCCGGGTTCACCGCCACGCCGAAGGGGCCGGTGCCGACGGTGATGGTGGCGGTGACGGTGTTCGTCGACGTGTCGATCACCGACACAGTGTTCGAGCCGTTGTTGGTGACGTAGGCGAAGGTGCCGGCCGGGTTCACCGCCACACGCCGGGGGTTGGTGCCGACGGGGATGGTCGCGGTGACGGTGTCCGTCGCCGCGCTGATCACCGACACAGTGTTCGAACTCAAGTTGGTGACGTAGGCGAAGGTGCCGGGCGCGGCGGCGGCGGGTGTGGCGCTGGCGATGGGCAGAGCAATGCCCGCCACAACCACTGCCACTGCGGCGAGTCTGGCACGTACCTGCATCCACCACGACGCCTCATGCCCAGGCCGCCGCATCACACGCGGCCCCTGCGGTACCTGGCCCACAGCAACACCCATCACGAAAACCTCCTCCGACGCATCACGGCACTCGCTTTCCCTATCCGGAACAACACGGGCCGGGTGCCCGGGGTGAAACCATGGTGAAGGCGCCAAAAATGACACTAACCCCACCACCCTGCGCAGGCCCGCAACCCAGGGCTTCGGCGTAGTCGGGTCATGTCCGCTGTCTGATTACGCGAGGCCGAAGAGGAGCGGCGGCTGTTGTGGGTCGTGGGCGTTGCGGTGGAGGGCGGCGGCGACGTTGGTGGCTCGGACTTGCGGGCGCTCTCGCCGCACTCCTCAACGTCCCACTGGCTACGGTGTCGGCGGCCGGTTGGATCAGAACCCCGCCAGTGGGGAAGCGCTGGCCGTACGCGGAGAGATGATCTTGGCCGCTGTCACCTGTACAAGGCCAAGAGGGCTCTTCGGGTCGCGCAGCGCCCGAAACGTGGATCAGAGCCGCTTCGCGCGAGCGCCACCATTACCCTCGGGTATTCCCGTTCAGCGGGAGTGGTGAGCTGAGCCTGAATCAGTAGAAGGTGCCCTGTGACCTGCAAGGATGTGAGTGTCGAGTTCATATCCAGCGCGCGGGTAA
>NZ_JBVHLF010000225.1:0-2595 GCF_055559155.1 Kitasatospora sp. NPDC024654 | reverse complement strand
CCAGATCCCCTGCCGGTGACCTTCACGACCGGAGTGTGCCCGCGGCGCGACCAGGTGCGCGCCTTGGGCGGCCGCAGCGACTGGCCGGCCTCGTCGCTGAGTAGGCCCGGGGCGCGGTGCCGGGATTACTCCCGGTCCGTTTCCCCGGACCTCTCGCCGAAACACCGTGGGGGGCCGGTCGTCGACGACGTCCGGATCGAGCACTGCGCACCCTGCCCGACCTGCGGCACAGCTGACAGGCTCGGCAGGCGGGCTGGGCGAATCAAGGGGCGCGAGACCACCTGGCGTTCGCCCAGCCGGTCCGCCCCTGCGGCGGCCCGTGATCGAGCCGTGGTGGGAGGTCCGGCAGTAGCACGCCCGGGACGACCCGAGCGCAAGGTGCGGAGGCTGCCCGCTCCGGGGCAGGGCCCGTGGTGACGGAGACGGTTTTCGATCAGTGGCCAGCAGAGGTGGCGTCGCTGACGGCTGCCCAAGCGGTTGGGGTGTCAGGCGCGGCGGGCTTGCTCGGAGTAGGGCGTGCAGTTCAACACGAGCACGCCGTTGACGCTGGGACCGGCACAATCAACCGGTTCGTCGGCACAGCTGCTCGCTGAGGACCCGATGCCCGTGATGGGGGTGCAGGTCACCCCAACGAGGGTGTTGGGCGGGAGCTGGACGCCGAGCAGGCCGGCAAGCGTGGTTACTGTCGGTGAGTCGGAGGTTACGACCGCCTGGCAGCAGTAGAGCGTTCCGGCCTGCTGTGGGGTGCTGTCGGGGTTCGGTGTGGAGGCCTGCGCCGTGGCAGCGCCGATTATTGAGACGGCACCGGCGAGGCTCAGGGCGGCAAGCGAAGCTACGGCGCCTTTGAACGCGGACATCGTGCATCCCCCTCTGTCGAGCGTGGGTTGCTGCTGTACGAGAAGTGTGACCCCGGTGTTCGAGGCCGCCAATCACTCGAACGGGTGACACCGGGGTCTGGTGTGGGAACCACGCAGATCCCGACCAACCCGGTGAACGTTTGTGGCCACCGCACTAGCAACCGCCGCTCCCTGCGCGCCCAGGCCGGGCGCTGCAGCGCCGTTCCCCCTCCAGACGGCGGCCTCCGCCAGCGACTGCGGGCGGAGGCCGCCCCCCTCAGCGCCCGACCGTGCCGGGCTGGGCTTGTGAACTCAACAGCTCCCGGTGATCAGGAACGCGGGCATACCTACCCTCTCGCTCCCGAACCAGTGGTCGGCCTCGCCGAGCGGCGTCACGGCCAGCTGCGGCACAGCACCCAGCAGGTCGGCAGCCTGCCGCACGAGCGCTGCCGTATCCCGCTCCACCGCAAGCGTCTGCGAGAAGCTGCCGGACAGGCGCAGCTCGCCACTGGCGTGGACGGCGACGCGGACGTAGGGCACCTGCTTCCGGGTGGGCTTACCCGCGTGGATCTCCTCCACGGTGCCGGCGTGAACACGCCGTGTCTCCTCAGTCGGGATCCCCGCGTCGTGCAGCACACGCAGCGCATCTCCCTGCAGCCGATGGGTAGGCCGCTCACCTCGACAGAAGTCGCGCACCTGGGTATCGCTGAGGCTGGCGTGTCCCGCGAGCACTCCATCGGGGAGCGACAGTTCATGTCCGCGCTGGATGAGGGAGGTTCGTACCGCCTGCAGCCGTTCGATCTCCTCGGTGACCCGGCGGATCTCGTCCCGGACAGCCTGGTCATCATCCTCGGCCGTGGCGGTGCAGATGATCCGGCCGTCCACGTCGATCAGGTGGACGAGGATGTCGCGTGGCTCCACCCTCACCCGCGCCGAGATGGCATCGGACCGGGCCGTCATGTACTTCAAGGCGGCGTAGTGTGCGGCCAAGCGCCGCAGTTCCCCAAGGTCCTCATCGAACGTCAGCGTGTTCGAAGTCGGGTCCCAGTCGCCGTCCGCGGCCCTCTCCACCAGCAGACTGACGGCCCGGACCCGCTCCACCTCGTCAGGCAGCAGGCCGCGGGTTGTGATGACGTGCTGCACGGTGTGAGGCATGACGGCTCCAGCTCTGAAGAGGCAGGTGTGCGGCCGTGCTTGATGAGCCGGCCGACGACGGAGCCCGCAGGAACGAGCGGGCACATCCCTCAAGGGCTGATGAGGAGCCCGAAACGGCGGTGCCGTCCTGGCTCAGGTATCCCCAAGTTTGCAGCCCCACCAGACAGCTGCGGGCGTCAGCCGCAGGTCCGGCACCGCAGCTCGGCTTCACCTGCGGGCAGCGTGGGGCAACGCCTACGATGTCCCGTCGGGCCGTCAACAGCGTGCTGTTGGTCGGCGGGTAGCTGTCACCAAGGGGAGAGCGATGGCCGGCCGCAACCAGGACATGAAGACCTCCGAAACCAGATGCGCCGCTGTGCCGAGGAAGCAGCCCTCTTCCCCGCCGGATCCCGTGCCCGCGCCCTGGCCCTCGCGGAGGCCGAAGATCTCGCCGCTGAGGTCAACTCGCTGCGCATCAAGGGCCCGCACCGAGGCCACCAGGGCGGCGTCCAGTGCGAAGCGAAGGGGGCGCGGCCGGTTGATCTCATGCCTGTGATGTCGCGTTGGTCCGTTCCCGGGGCGGTGTCGGGTAGGACTGCGCGTCGGCTGTCGTGCCGGTGACGCC
>NZ_JBVHLF010000224.1:0-2620 GCF_055559155.1 Kitasatospora sp. NPDC024654 | reverse complement strand
CTGGCCAAGCTCCGCGAACTCGGCTACGACGTCACCGCCGAACCGCCTCCCGCCGCATAGCGATCACCCGCAGGAGGTTTTCACCTCAGAGTCCTGGCGGTGCCCGTGCTGCTGTCACGGCCGCTGAGGCCGAGCAGTTCCGCGCCACGCACTGGAACCCCCGCGAGCGGGTGCCGGCGACGTCGCAGGGTGATCGTCACCGACAAGCTCCGCTCCTACGGCGCGGCCCACCGCGAGGTCATGCCCTCTGTCGAACACCGCTCGCACAAAGGACTGAACAACCGGGCGGAGAACTCCCACCAGCCCACCCGGCAACGAGAACGCGCCACGAAGGGCTTCCGGTCCGTCGGTGGAGCCCAACGGTTCCTGGCCGCGTTCAGCGGCATCTCACCCCACCTCCGACCACGACGCCACCTCCTCACCGCACCCGACCACCGCGCCGAGATGATCATCCGCTTCGCGATCTGGGACCAGATCGCCGGCATCGCCGCCCTGCCCGCCGCATCCTGAGACAGGGCCAGCATCGGCCCCACCACGCCCTGACACAACCCCAGCTGACCACACCCCCGACAACGTGACAGCGCCCAAGGACGCCTTCGCGCACCTGGCCCGCCGCTACGCCAAGGTCGCGACCGACCCCCCCGCCGCGCCGCCCCCGATCCCGTGAGCGACCGCTTGGTGGATACGGGACTTGGTCGCGGGTGGGTGGGCCATGGACCCAGATTGCCAACCAATCAGTTGGTTGACATTGCCGGGGCCTGACTCCTAGGTTCATCCCAACCAACCAGTTGCATGGGATGAACGCACGCAAGGAGCCCGACTGTGCCCGAGCACACCTCCGCCCTCGTCCTCATCGAGTTCCAGCGTGAATGGCTGGACGCCGAACAGGGCAAGCTGCACCACCTGGTCCAGGACCGCGAGTTGCTCGACACCGCCGTCGCCGGCGCGGCCACCGCCCTGGAGGCGGCCCGCGCGCACGGCGTGCCGGTGATCCACGTCCCGCTGCTGCTCTCTCCGGGTACCCCCGAGCTGGACAGCTGGACCCCCGCCAGGCTCGGCCTGCGGGCCGCGATTCCGCGAGCGGGCAGCTGGCTGCCGGGAACCGGTGGCACCGACTTCATGCCGCCCTTCACCCCTCATGACGGTGAGTCGGTGGTGCGCGGCCGAGCCGGGGCCAGCGGCTTCGCCGGCTTCTCGGACCTCGACCTGATCCTGCGCCGACTCAGCGTCACCGACCTCTACCTGGCCGGCTTCGCCCTGCACGTCTGTGTGGAGTCCACCCTGCGCGAAGCACACGATCGGGGCTACACCGCCCACGTGATCCACGACGCGTGCGCGGCCTTCACCTCGCTCCAGCAGGAGTACGTCCGCGAACACGTCATCCACCACTTCGGTGGCGAGGTGAGCGCGGCCCGGTTCGCCGCCGAACTGGCGGCCCCGGCAGTGGCCTGAGGACGGCGATCGGGCGAAAGGCGCCGGGGACGCCGGGTGATGACCAGAGTGTCCCGGCACACCACGCGGCCGGCCCCGGTCGGCAGTCGGTCACCGGCAGAGTGATCAAAACGAGACCGCATGCCCGCGCTCAGGCGCTGGCCGCGGGACCTGGGTCCTTAGCGTTCAATCCATCAGCAATACCGGAACCGACGCCGGGCACCTGGCGCGACCCGACCGCGCCCGCCGCGCCTCCGGGCAAGTCTGGCCAGCGCCAGGGCGTGGTGGGGCCGATGCGGGCCCTGCCCGCCACTGCCTGACAGAGGCCCACCGCCCGACGAAGCCCTGACGCACCATCAGGCAGTCATGTCCACATCAACGTGACAATGCCGTTCACCACCTTGCTCTCCCGCTCCCACGGTGGAGACGAATGGCCCCGCGCACAGCCCCGATCAGCGTTCTCCCAGCTCTTGCGTCCTGAACAGGAAAGGAAGTTGATTGTAGGGCAGCTTCTGGAAATGGTGCTGCACGGAAGATGAAGGTCATGGCCCTTCGGAGCCGCCCTGCGGGGGGAGGCTTCAAACCGCCTCATGCTGCGTTGGCTGAAGACCGTCGTGGTGAGCGATGAGGAAAAGGCGTCGTGAGAGGCGTCAGGTGGGGACCGGGAAGACGAACGTAAGTGAATCGCTGCTGACGTGTCGAAAGAAAATCAGATGACATCGAAACCGGGGTGTGAGCTGAACTCCGGGATGAGCCTGGCGGGTGCCCGTTTATTGGCCAGGTGGTGTCCGGCATGTAGGCGACGTGAGTCCGGTCTGCGGCTTCCGTGTGGAACAGGAGAAGGCGGGTCCCGATACTCCTCGCCCGATGGCGGGGGAGAGGGAGTGCCCCGAGCAGAACGCAACTGTGAGGGGTTGAGTACCGATGCGGATCCCGCCGGCGGACCGGCCCGTAGTAGTGCTGAGGCCCCTGTAATGGGGGAGGAGCGAAGGGGTCGGGCTGCTCGTGACTGTGTTGATCGAATCAACCGGATGTTCTCCGGGAGGAGTTTGATGGGCCAGTTGAAGTCTCAGATCAAGCCGTTCGATATTTCGAAACGGGAGATCGTGGAGGCCTGGAAGGAAGTCAAGGCCAATAAAGGAGCGCCAGGTGTGGACGGGCAGAGTATTGACGATTTCGAGAAGGACCT
>NZ_JBVHLF010000223.1:0-2643 GCF_055559155.1 Kitasatospora sp. NPDC024654 | reverse complement strand
CAGGATGATCAGACGATCGCAAGAAGGGTCGGATTTGCTCCGGTGGGTCCCGTTTCATCCGCCGTTCAGCGGTCAGTTTTCAACCGTCGCTGAGACGCGGCAATTCGCCGTTCGCGAACTCCACCCGCCGCTGCGTCAGCCATTCACCGAGCCGGAAGTTCTCCTGCTCGCCGACCCGCGCGGAATACGGGACATCGAGTCCACCGGTCTCCTCGTAGGGCCTGGTCTTCGGCATCCCTCAACAGTGCCTCGGCCCGGGTCGGATAGCGCATGCCCATCGTGGCCGCGACCTCTGTCAGCCCCTCGACCAAGTAGCCGGCTACGTACTCGGCACCGAATCCTTCGTACACCAGGGGTTTAGCCTCGATGAGCAATTCCTCGGCCCTGTCAGGGTCACGCCCTGCCAAGGCCGCGGCGATCTTCATCAGCGCGCCGGCCGAGTCGCCACGAAGGGCACTGCTGCGGGCTGCGTGTTCGGCTGCGGCGAGCAGTCGCTCGGCGGTGATCGGGTCCCGTTCGACCACTGCAGCGGCGATCCCCATCAACGCTTCACTCCTCCGGATGGCGCTGTGCTCGATTGTGCCGGCTACGCGGGCGGCGGCGGCGGCGGGATCCCGTTCCGTCAGCGCCCCGGCGATCTGCAGCGACAGGTCGGGCCGCTCGTAGTACTCGTAGGCGGCCACGCGTTCGGCCTCGCTGAGCAGCGCCCTGGCCCTGGCCGGATCCAGTGCCCACAACGCCTCGGCGATCCTCAGCAACGCCTTCGTCCGGTAGCCGGGGCTGGGTATCACACCGGCTATGCGTTCGGCGGCGGCGGGATCCCGTTCCCTCAGCACCGCGGCGACCTGCAGCAACAGCTCGGACTGGTCGGGGTCAGCGGGCGTGAGGGTGGCCGAGGCGCGGGAAAGGGTCGGCGAGGCGGTCGTTGCGGCGGTCCGGGCGGGTTTCGCCGCCTGGTTCGAGGAGATGGACTACGCCCATCACCCGGATCCGCCGCCGGGCTTCCAGGCCGGTAACGATCCAGCCGGCCACGACGCCTCCTGCGTCCCCGACGTTCCCAAGGCGGTGGTCGAGTCGATGACCACCGACGGGGAACCCGGGATGTTCTTCACGTTCAAGCGCGAGTACGGCGGCCCGCCGATCGTGCAGCTGTCGGTGCGTTCCACCTGGGCACGCCAGGTCGCCCACCCGGGCTGGGCGGTGCTGGACGGCCACGCGGTCCTGGACGTGCTGCAGTGGCAGCAGACCGATGAAGGGCGGCGTCCGGTGCGGGTACGCGCGGCGGTCGTGATGGCCGACTACGACAGCGGGATGCACGGCTGGCGCGCCCACGCCGACAACCTCGACCTGACCGTGGCCTGGACGCCGGACGGCGAGGCACGACTGCTGATGCCCTGGAAGGAAAGGGTTGGGGCCGGCGGTGCCCCGGTCGCGTGAGCCGTGACGGGACTGCAGGGCCCGTTCAACGACGGTTACCTGCGCGCGGTGTGCCGGTCGCAGCTGGGAGGTGGCGGGCCCGGCAGCTTCGCAGGCTGACCCCGGCACGTCCCGGCGACATCACAACCGAACCTCACACGCCG
Source organism: Kitasatospora sp. NPDC024654 (assembly GCF_055559155.1). Taxonomy (NCBI): domain Bacteria; kingdom Bacillati; phylum Actinomycetota; class Actinomycetes; order Kitasatosporales; family Streptomycetaceae; genus Kitasatospora; species Kitasatospora sp. NPDC024654. Next base: position 1,063 of record NZ_JBVHLF010000223.1, on the reverse strand, counting down.
GTCACATCGACTTCGCTGGGGGTCACCCTGTGGGTCTGGCAGTCGGGTTCTTGCCACTGCTGATGCCGTGTTGTGGCCGATGCTGACGGGGTGGCGCTGGTGCTGCTGCAACAGTTCCCGCCCCGACAGCCATGCGCTCACCTCCTGCCAGAAGGCTTGTAGCGGCGCGGTAGTGACCGGGGAGCTGCTCGGGGTGACGTATGCGGTGACCGTGTACTTCTGGTTGGTCTGGTACGACCCCACCGGGATCTCGGTGGGGCTGACGCTCTTGTTGACTACCAGCGATGTCTGCGCAAAGTGCGCCTCGGTACTGCTGTCATCGCCGTCCCAGTCACCGTTGGTGACCTGGATCGAGCCGTCCGTGCCGCTCGCGGTGACGAGGCCGACGTGTTCCTCGCCATACACTGCGGCGTCCCCCAGTTGCGGGCGGTAGGCGGCGTCGGTGTGCACGCTACTGCCGTTCATACGGGCCGCACTGATGAAAGAGGTCACGTCCGCGTTGAGCCCGGCGACGTTCAGGCCGCTGTTCCGCCAGACCCACGTGGCGAAGTCCGCGCACCAGTACTCGGGAACGCCAGCCCAGCCCACGCAGCTGGTCTCGAACTCCGTACCACCCAAGCTGTTGGGCGCGGGGTTGACCAGAGAACAGGTACCGGCCCCCTTCCCGACGTTGGCCAGTGCCAGCTTGGCCACATCGGCCGATTTGTGAGCGGCGATGGGTGTGTCGGCGGCGGCCGGGAGCACGAACGCGGTCGAGACGAAAGCCAGCGACAGGCAGGCCGTGAGGGAGAACAGAGTATGACGGTTCATAGCGGTCGAGTGTCACTCCCGGCAGGCGACGGTCCTCAGAACGGGGGTAAGAAGTGGTGCATTGCTCCGCTCACCCAAGCGAAGTGGATCACGAACGCGACTGTGATCGTCGCCTGCCACGCCGGATCTTCCACCGCATGACGGGGGTCTGTAAAAAAGGCTCATCGCTCTCTTCTGTGGGTCTTGATGGGGCTCGGTTGTGCTCGGCCGGGCAGGGGTCGGGCGTAACCGGCCAGGCAGAGCAGGATCATGG
>NZ_JBVHLF010000222.1:0-2650 GCF_055559155.1 Kitasatospora sp. NPDC024654 | reverse complement strand
CATGATCCTGCTCTGCCTGGCCGGTTACGCCCGACCCCTGCCCGGCCGAGCACAACCGAGCCCCATCAAGACCCACAGAAGAGAGCGATGAGCCCCAATTCGGACCGGTCCGAAACTCCCGGCCGCCCGGGCGGCCACCAAGGAACCGGATTACGCACCGGCCCGAAACTCCCCACTGCCGCGCCTGGCGCAGCAGCCCACGCAGCGCTGCTGCTGGACCGCGGCACCGTGCAGCAGCAGCGGACCAACGTGCTGCCGCTGCACCAGCTGCTGCCCGTTGTCCCGCTGCCCAGTGCAGCAGCGCTGCACGTTGTCCCGTCACCGGTGTCCGGTCTCGGTGATCCTGGCGAAGTCTCGGGCAAGGTGGCGGTCGGCGCCTTGGTCGTCTCACTCGATCTCATCCGTGTTGTCAGATTCTCACTGTTTCGCGTGCCAAGTGGCGCTCGGAACCGCTGCAGTGCTTGCGGCGGTGTCCTGTCGCAGCGGAGCTGGCGGATTCTCACTCGGTCTCATCCGCGTTGTCGGATTCTCAACCAGCCTCGGCCGCGCAGGGCTGGCTCTGTCTGGTCTCACCGGATCGTGATGGTCGGGGGACGCGCTACCCGGCACCTTCCTGCCACCTGGTCCGGTCCGGGGGCGAATTCTGCGCCAGGCCAGCCGGCTACCGGCATACGCGGCACGCCGACGCGCCCGGGACCGTCACTGTGGCGAGGGTGGCGGCACCTATACCCATCCGAGACCACGACTCCGAGGCGGCAGGATTCCCGGGGCGGCTCTGCCGCGTGTCTTCAGCGCACCAGGAGCTCGATGGCGACCTTCAGGCGCTCGAGGTAGAACTCCCGCGATGCGGCCTGATGCTTCAGGCCGATCGATGCGCTGATCATCGTCTGTGCGACGGGGGTGGCCGTCTCGTGTCCTGACTCGCCGGCGATCGCGTTCGTGATCAGTTCCTCGAATCGTCGCGGAGTGGTCTCTGCGATCTCTCCGAGGAGGTCGGGGTTGTCCTCGATCAGCGCCACGACATCGCGCGCCAGCGGGCCGACGTAGCGACCCGCCCACCGGTCGAAGGCTTCAAGGAGGCGCTCCGCCAGGGGGCGGCCGATGTCGGCCAGGACGTGTTCGACCGCCGTGATGTCGCGCGACAAGGCCTGGGTGACCGCGGCACGGAACAGAGCCTTCTTCGAGGAAAAGAGGAAGTAGAGCCCGGGGCGGGAGATGTGCGCCACCCGCGCCACTTCCTCCATCGAGGTCTTCCGGTAGCCGAATCGCGCGAACGTGGCCAGAGCGGAGTCCAGAACCATGGTCCGACGGTCGGTAGCGGTGGTGGGCGACGACAGGGGGCCGGCCTCGGGGCTGCTCATGAGGCGAGCATAGGAGCGAGAAATCTAGCTATACAAGTTCAGTCAAGTATGTATAGCCTCGCCGTCATGACGGCCCGCGCACCCCTCTCCACGTCCTTCACCGCTTCCAGCACGGCCAGTGAGGTGGTACGGGGCGTTGACCTCACCGGCATCCGAGCAATCGTGACGGGAGCTTCCTCCGGAATCGGGATCGAGACGGCTCGGGCGTTGGCCGCAGCTGGGGCGCAGGTGACGCTCGCCGTGCGGAACCCGGCTGCGGGTGACGCCGCGGCTGGAACGATCGAGAGCTCGACCGGAGGGATCCGTCCCCGAGTCGTCCGGCTGGACCTCGCCGACAGGGCCACCATCACGTCGTTCGTCGCCGCGTGGAGCGGCCCGCTTCACCTGTTGGTCAACAACGCAGGCGTGGTCACCGGCGGCCTCGAACGAACCCGCGAGGGCTGGGAGTTGCAGTTCGCGACAAACCATCTGGGCCACCTCGCACTCGCCATCGGCCTGCACGACGCCCTTGCCCTCGGAGCGTCCGACCGCGACGGGGCACGGATCGTCTCGGTCAGCTCCACGGCGCACATGCGTTCCGGCATCGACTTCGACGACCTCCACTTCGAGCGGCGCGGCTACGACCCGCAGATCGCCTACGCCCAGTCGAAGACGGCGAACTCCCTATTCACCGTCGAGGCGACCCGTCTGTGGGCGTCCGACGGCATCGTCGCCAATGCGGTGAACCCCGGCGGCGTCGCGACGGGTCTGCAGCGGAACTTCACCGCACAGCAGAAGCAGTCACTCGATGCGGCTGAGGCCGCCGGAGTCTTCACGTACAAAACGGTCCAGCAGGGAGCCGCCACCACCATGGTCGCGGCCGTCGCCCCGCAGTTCGCCCACTCCGGAGGCCACTACCTCGATGACTCGCAGGAGGCCTACACCGTGCCGAACGACGCCGACCTCGCGCAACACCCCCACGGTGTCAAAGAATGGGCGCTCGATCCCGCCATCGCCAAGCGCCTCTGGGCGGTCTCGACCGACCTGCTCCGCGCCTGACCTCCCGACGCCACAACACTCCCACGGCCGAGCTTCGCCGGCATCGACGAGCCGGCCACCCCGGATTCCGCAGAGGCCAGGTGCACTGAGAATCCCGCGCTGAGCGTTCTCACCCGACCTGGCAGCCCCGCTGCTCAGCACAAGATCCACGGACAGTGTCGGCGGCGGCTGAACCGTGACCCACTTTGGACGGTTGAGTTCTGACCCTCTTGTGTCGTCGGTGGTCTTGTTCAGTCGTTGTCGGTGGCGTT
>NZ_JBVHLF010000221.1:1248-2754 GCF_055559155.1 Kitasatospora sp. NPDC024654 | reverse complement strand
CTGAGGACAAGCCCTCGGCCTATTAGTACCGGTCAGCTCCACCCCTCACAGGGCTTCCACATCCGGCCTATCAACCCAGTCGTCTACTGGGAGCCTTACCCTCTCAAGGAGGTGGGAGTGCTCATCTCGAAGCAGGCTTCCCGCTTAGATGCTTTCAGCGGTTATCCCTCCCGAACGTAGCCAACCAGCCATGCCCTTGGCAGGACAACTGGCACACCAGAGGTTCGTCCGTCCCGGTCCTCTCGTACTAGGGACAGCCCTTCTCAACACTCCTACGCGCACAGCGGATAGGGACCGAACTGTCTCACGACGTTCTAAACCCAGCTCGCGTACCGCTTTAATGGGCGAACAGCCCAACCCTTGGGACCTACTCCAGCCCCAGGATGCGACGAGCCGACATCGAGGTGCCAAACCATCCCGTCGATATGGACTCTTGGGGAAGATCAGCCTGTTATCCCCGGGGTACCTTTTATCCGTTGAGCGACGGCGCTTCCACAAGCCACCGCCGGATCACTAGTCCCTGCTTTCGCACCTGCTCGACCCGTCGGTCTCACAGTCAAGCTCCCTTGTGCACTTACACTCAACACCTGATTGCCAACCAGGCTGAGGGAACCTTTGGGCGCCTCCGTTACCCTTTAGGAGGCAACCGCCCCAGTTAAACTACCCACCAGACACTGTCCCTGATCCGGATCACGGACCCAGGTTAGACATCCAGCACGACCAGAGTGGTATTTCAACGACGACTCCACAACAACTGGCGTTGCCGCTTCAAAGTCTCCCACCTATCCTACACAAGCCGAACCGAACACCAATATCAAGCTATAGTAAAGGTCCCGGGGTCTTTCCGTCCTGCTGCGCGAAACGAGCATCTTTACTCGTAATGCAATTTCACCGGGCCTATGGTTGAGACAGTCGAGAAGTCGTTACGCCATTCGTGCAGGTCGGAACTTACCCGACAAGGAATTTCGCTACCTTAGGATGGTTATAGTTACCACCGCCGTTTACTGGCGCTTAAGTTCTCAGCTTCGCCCCACCGAAATGGAGCTAACCGGTCCCCTTAACGTTCCAGCACCGGGCAGGCGTCAGTCCGTATACATCGCCTTACGGCTTCGCACGGACCTGTGTTTTTAGTAAACAGTCGCTTCTCGCTGGTCTCTGCGGCCACCCCCAGCTCGGAGTGCAAGACTCTCCACCAGGCGTGGCCCCCCTTCTCCCGAAGTTACGGGGGCATTTTGCCGAGTTCCTTAACCATAGTTCACCCGAACGCCTCGGTATTCTCTACCTGACCACCTGAGTCGGTTTGGGGTACGGGCCGCCATGAAACTCGCTAGAGGCTTTTCTCGACAGCATAGGATCATCCACTTCACCACAATCGGCTCGGCATCAGGTCTCAGGCACATGTTACGCGGATTTGCCTACGCAACGCCCTACACCCTTACCCCGGGACAACCACCGCCCGGGCTGGACTACCTTCCTGCGTCACCCCATCGCTCACCTACTACCCCA
>NZ_JBVHLF010000221.1:0-1150 GCF_055559155.1 Kitasatospora sp. NPDC024654 | reverse complement strand
CCACCGGCTCCACCACTCCCCTCGACCCGAAGGTCTCAGGGCGGCTTCACGGGCTTAGCATCAAGAGGTTCAGCGCTGGCGCTTCAAAGCGGGTACGGGAATATCAACCCGTTGTCCATCGACTACGCCTGTCGGCCTCGCCTTAGGTCCCGACTTACCCTGGGCAGATCAGCTTGACCCAGGAACCCTTGGTCAATCGGCGCAAGAGTTTCCCACTCTTGTATCGCTACTCATGCCTGCATTCTCACTCGTATCCCGTCCACGACTCGATTCCTCGGCCGCTTCACCCGGAACACGACGCTCCCCTACCCATCACAGCCTCCGTTGGGAGTATTACTGCAATGACACGACTTCGGTGATGTGCTTGAGCCCCGCTACATTGTCGGCGCGGAATCACTTGACCAGTGAGCTATTACGCACTCTTTCAAGGGTGGCTGCTTCTAAGCCAACCTCCTGGTTGTCTCTGCGACTCCACATCCTTTCCCACTTAGCACACGCTTAGGGACCTTAGTCGGTGTTCTGGGCTGTTTCCCTCTCGACCATGGAGCTTATCCCCCACAGTCTCACTGCCACGCTCTCACTTACCGGCATTCGGAGTTTGGCTAAGGTCAGTAACCCGGTAAGGCCCATCGCCTATCCAGTGCTCTACCTCCGGCAAGAAACACGTGACGCTGCACCTAAATGCATTTCGGGGAGAACCAGCTATCACGGAGTTTGATTGGCCTTTCACCCCTAACCACAGGTCATCCCCCAGGTTTTCAACCCTGGTGGGTTCGGTCCTCCACACGGTCTTACCCGCGCTTCAACCTGCCCATGGCTAGATCACTCCGCTTCGGGTCTTGGGCATGCAACTCAAACGCCCTATTCGGACTCGCTTTCGCTACGGCTACCCCACACGGGTTAACCTCGCTACACACCGCAAACTCGCAGGCTCATTCTTCAAAAGGCACGCAGTCACGGCCAGCCGAAACTGACGACGCTCCCACGGCTTGTAGGCACACGGTTTCAGGTACTATTTCACTCCGCTCCCGCGGTACTTTTCACCATTCCCTCACGGTACTATCCGCTATCGGTCACCAGGGAATATTTAGGCTTAGCGGGTGGTCCCGCCAGATTCACACGGGATTTCTCGGGCCCCGTGCTACTTGGG
>NZ_JBVHLF010000220.1:0-3005 GCF_055559155.1 Kitasatospora sp. NPDC024654 | reverse complement strand
CCGCACCACCGACAACGACTGAACAAGACCACCGACGACGCGAGGGTCAGAACTCAACCGTCCAAAGTGGGTCACGGTTCAGCCGCCGCCGACACCGCGACACCGGGTCGAGATGCTGGAGCAGCTCGGCATGATCTGGTCGGTCTCCGACGCCCGGTTCGAGGTCGGCCTGGACTGGGCGCGGGTCTGGGCGAAGGAGCATGGCGGCTCCCTGGCCGCGCCGGCGCGGGCGGCTGTTGGCGGGTACGCGATCGGGGCGTGGCTCGCCGGGTTGCGGGCTGCGGCCGAGGTGCCCGAGGGCGAGCCCGGGGCGCTGGATCCGGAGCGGCGGGCGGCGCTGGAGGAGATCGACCCGTGGTGGTGCCCGGCCTGGCCGATCACCTGGCAGCGCGCCTACTCCGTCGCAAGGGTGTGGTGGCTGGAGTCCGACGGCCGCGTGGACTGGGCGAAGCTGCCGCTGGAGACCGCGTTCGAGGGTGAGCAGCTCGGCCGGTGGGTGCGGGCGCAGCGGGCCGGCTGGGCGGAGCTCGACCAGGAGCAGCGGGACCTGTTGGCGGCGATCGGGATTGAGGAGGACCAGGAGCTGGCGGCCGCGCGGGCGGCGGCTGCGGCGAAGCCGAAGGTGTCGCGGGCGGACCGATTCGCGCAGGGCTTGGCGGCGCTGGCGGCGTTCGTGGAGCGGGAGGGGCATGCGAAGGTCCCGCGCACGCACAAGACCGCGGAGGGGCTGTCGCTGGGCACCTGGCTGAACAACCAGAAGGCCCGGCGAGACAAGCTGAGCGCCGAGCAGCTCGGGCAGTTGGAGGCCCTGGGCGTGGCCTGGTAGGCCCAGCCCAGCTAGCGGTTGTCCCGGTGGTCGGCGCTGCGGTGTGCTGTCCTGCAGAAGGCGGTTGAGGGGTCGGTGAGGTGTCCGCCTCACCGACCCCAACGGTGGTCGCTGACCACGCCTTGACCGCACCGGCTGTGCTGCCCTGCGTCCTTGGTCCGTCAGGCCTGGGGGCCTGCCGGGCCCGGCGCCTGCTCGCCGGGCGGGGTCCCAGTCCTGAGGATGACGGAGGTGTAGTGGTTGGCGAAGAAGTACGAGTAGGACAGGCCTTCGTCGATGTTGCCGAACTCGTTGCTCATCATGGTCATCAGCGCCGTCGTGTTGGTGCCGTCGCTGGCGTAGGCGGTGAAGTGCTGGTTCGGTGGCAGTCCCGTCGCGCTGATGTCGACTTCGTCGATGCCTGGGAGTGCCCGGATCAGGGCCGTGCCCTGGCCGGAGCTGCCGGGGACGCGCAGGGGGATGTTCTGAGTGCGCATGCCCAGACCTTGCCGGCCCAGGTTGTTCGTGCTGGTGGCTGGAGTGGTGCGGGCCACGTACACCAGGGCCATCGGTGACTGGCCGATGGGCAGGGTCGTGGTGACGGACATGGTCCTGGTGTCGATGACGTCGACCGCGTCGGAGTTCTGTAGGGCGACGTAGACCCTGGTGTTGTCGGGGCTCGGCCAGATGCCGTGGGGGCCGTGGCCGCTGTTGTGGATGGTCTTCACCAGGGTCGGCGGTGTCCCGTCGTGCGACCGGCGGTAGACCAGGGTCTCGTTGAGCCCGCCCACGGTCTGGAGCGCGTAGTCGACCCCGTCGACGGTGACGAAGTTGGGGTGGTTGGTGCGCGGCCCGGTGCGCAGCACCGCCTCCACCTGGTAGGTGCTGGCGTTGAGGACGGCGGTGGTGCGGCCGTTGGTGGGCATGCCCAGCCAGATCTCCTTGCCGTCGGGGGAGATCGCCTCGTCGGAGGAGCCGCCGGCTTCCTCGGGGATCGGCACGCGCTTGATGATCTGGCGGGAGGCCACGTTGATCACGTCGAGTACCTGGGTGCGCAGGTGGTTGACGTAGGCGAGGGTGCCGTCCGGGCTGAAGACCACCTTCGACGGCGCGTCCTCGGTGTGGATCCGGTCGACCTCCTTGCCGGCCTGCCAGTCGATCACCGAGACGTAGTCCTGACCGCGCACCGCCACCCACAACCGGGTGCCGTCGGGCGAGAAGAACCCTTCGTGCGGTGCCCGGCCCAGGTAGACGGTGCGGGCAACCTGGTTGGTGGCGGTGTCGACGACGTGCACGGCGTTGGTGGTCACGTCGATGACGTCCAGCCACTTCCCGTCCCGGGAGAAGCCCAGGCCGTGCACGTCGATCTGCCCGTCGTACATCGCCCCCAGCACATCCTTGCTGGGACTCAACCGCGGCTCGCCCAGAGCGATCGTGCCCAGCACCGTGTTCGTCACTGGATTGATGACGCTGACCGTATTGGAGTCCTGATCGGCGGTGTACACACGGTCGTTGCCCGAGATCGGCTGCGCCCCGGGCAGTGCCGGGGCCTGGAGCACCGTGCCTCGCGCCGGTCTGGAGGAGGGAACCGCCCCTTGCACCAGCGAGGGGCCGGGAACCGTGCCGACCCCGGGTGTCGACCTCTGCGCCAGGCCCACGTCCGCCTCCTGTGTCGAGGGCGGCGAGCTGCCGGTGAAGGACGTCAGGACACTCGCAGCCACGAATATCAGGACCAAGCCGAGTTTTGCACGCACTGTGTCCTCCTTGACTGGGGTCGTTGGGCCCGCAGCCGACGGGGCGGCTCGTCGAACAGCACGCCGGCCCCGGCCGTCCTCCGACTCTGGGCGGGATCCCGAACCTGCGGTCGTGGACGCAGGTCTTGCGTCGCCGTCGACTCCGTGTGGACCGGTGGACAGCCGATGACAGGCTCGAAGCGAGTCTGATCGGCCCGACGAGGGGTCGCCGTCCAGGGCGGTCCGTCCGAGTGACATCCGGAGCAAGGTCAGGTCTTGGAAACTTCGCCCGTGCGTCTTCCCGGCCCGTCCCTCGGCGGCGGCCGACGCTGTCCGGACGGCCTGGGCGTGGCCTTGCTCGGCACCGGGCGCCCCCCAAGAACGCAGCTTGGGGGCGCTCGGCGTGGCCTGGTAGGCCCGTCCGGTCGAGGGCCGGTCCCCCGTTGGCTCGGCGCGTTGCTGCTGCC
>NZ_JBVHLF010000219.1:0-3010 GCF_055559155.1 Kitasatospora sp. NPDC024654 | reverse complement strand
CCTCGCTCACGCTTGCCCTCAACCGGCCGGAACCACCCGAAAAGCAACCCCCCGCGGGACTTGACCAGCCCCACCCCTTCAGGGATGACCTGCGGCGACATGCGAAACTCACCGGGTCCGAGGCGAAACTCACCGGGTCGGGCAGGCAAACTCACCGGCAGCCCCGGGGCGAAACTCACCGCCCGGGGCGAAACTCCCCACCGCAGGTCAGCAGGGGTGCCCAAACTCCCCACCGCAGGTCAGCGACCTGCCGGGTGGGTGAGGCCGGGTCAGGACCGGCGCCACCATGCACCGCGCCGCTTCGCCTCGGCGGCTGCGGCCTCGGCGGCGGCCCGCTCGCGCTCGGCGGCCTCCAGCGCCCGCTGGTCGGCCTCGGCCTGGCGGCAGCCGGCGCACAGCCCGTCGTCGCCCCAGCCCTGTTCCTTCTCCTCCCACCGCTCATCCGAGAACTTCGCCGAGCAGCGACGGCAGGCCGGACGGCGCCGTTCCCGCTCCGCCGCCTCCCGTTCCTGGCGGGCCTGCTGGGCCGCAGCCTGCTCGACGGCCAGCAGCTCGTCGCCGTCCACGTTGGCGAGCGCCTCGGTCAGGGTGTGCCAGCCATCCCGGCCGAACCGCCACCAGACCGGTCCGCCGGCCCCGTGGCGGCGCAGCAGCGGCAGGGTGGTGGCCACGACCGGCAGGGCACGGTGGTAGTTGCGGGCGTGAACGGCGTCGCCGCCGTACACGGGCGCGTGCCAGGTGTCCTCGGAGGCGGCCTCGACCGCAGTCATGCGGTTCAGCAGCCGCTCGTGGTCCCGCTTGGCCTTCTCCGCCTTCTGCTGCGGGGTGAGCCGCTTGGCTCCGGGCCGGTCGCGCTTGCGGCCGACCTCCAGCACCAGGGCGACCGGCGGCAGCCCCTCGCGGCCGGTCGGCGGGTAGACGGTCGGCCACAGCCGCAGGTCGTGCGTGCGGCCCCAGGGGCGGCGCAGCGAGGCCTCGAACGCCGCCTTCGCCGTGCCCTTGGCCGGAAGCTCGCACCAGGCCCGGTACGAGGCGAGCTTCTCCACGAGGGTGCCCCGGCCGGGAGCAGCCGGGCGGCTTCGCGGCGCCCGGCCCCGGTCAGGGTCCATAGCTTGCGGTTGTCCGGCAGGCGCAGCTCCTCGCGCGCCCTTCCGGCGGCCGCCAGGTCGACTAGGGCGTCGCGGGTCGCCTTGTCGTTCCGTTGTCCGGGGAGGACCAGATGCCAAAGCTCCCTCGCGGTGGCGCGCTGAAACAGGGCAAGCGACACCAAGACACCCTTCCTGACCGGTTCCGTCGAGTCCGCCTTCCACCGCGTCTCAGCGGCAGGGGGAAGAGGGTTGTCGCCACGGCTTCGGCCCCTTGTCCGGGGCTGCTGGCCTGCGGAAACAGGCTCAGAGGCTGCCGGGGGCACGGAGGTGCCGGCGGAGGTGGCCGTGGAGGCGGTACCGGGCCCCTTGTCCTGGGTGGGCGAGGCCTGCGCCTGCTCCGGCTGGTGGTGGTCGGCGGCCTGGTCCTCGTCGTCGGGGCCGGGCGCGGCGGGCGAGGTGGTGGTCATCGGACTGGCCTTCCGTCGGCAGGAAGCCGGATCCGGCGCGGTGGCTGGCCCGGCACCCGGACCAGCGCCCGGGTGCGGCCGACACTGCACGGCACCCCCTTGTCCGCGGCCTGACCGCACCCCTTGTCCGAACCCTTGACCAGCGTGTTGTCCCGCCCGATTTGCCCCAGTCAGGCACCTTGTCCTCCCGGAATGTCCGTGACCGACACCACAGACCGTCAGCAGGCCGCACGCGCCCAGGATCCGGCGCGCGCGGCCAGGCGCACCGCGTCACGCGGTGCGGTGCGGGACACGGTGCGCCGCGCGGCCAGGAGACCGGGTGCGGTGCGGGCGCGCGTCGACCGCACCGACACGGTGCGGTGCGGTGCGGGACGCGCGGCGCGGTGCGGCCCCGGTCCGCGCGGCCAGTGCGGTGCGCTCGGTGCGGTCGGTACGGTGCGGTCTGCGGCCGCCGCCGCGCGGCCCTTTGTCCAGGAGAAACGCGCCGCTGTCCAGGGGGAATGCGGCCCGCACCGGCGCGGCGCGGTGACGCGCGGCGGACTCTGCAGAGTCTGTCCATAGGCGCGCCGCGCGCTGCTGGGACTGTCCACCGCGCGCAGGCCGGCGCGCGGTGCGGGCACGGGCCGCATGGTGCGGTGCGGTAGCGGCGCGGCTACCGTACTGGCCTTCGCGGTGCGGTGCGGTGGTGCGGGTGCGGCCCGCGCGTGCGGTCCGCGCGCGGTGCGGTGCGGTGTGGGGCGCGGTGCGGTGCGGTGCGGGAGGCGCGCGGTGCGGGGTCTACCAGCGGGTGAGGTGTTCTCCGAGGGCGCGGCGCAGCAGGGCGAGGGCGGTGTCGGTGTCCGGGCAGCGCAGGGGTTCGCCGCTGGCGGCGTTGGCGACGAGGCTGCTGTCGATCAGGGCGGTCCAGGTGCCGCGCTGGACGTCGTACTCCTCGATCCAGCCGACGGGGTGGCCGGCCTGCTGGAGTTCCTGGACGCCCGGGTGGTCGGGCCAGGTGAGCAGGAGGAGGCCGTCGCCGAGCGGGGAGCGGTTCGGTGCGCCCAGGCCGCGGGCGGAAGGGGTGCTCCAGCCGGTGGGGCGCTTGAGGGCCAGGTGCGGCACGTCGGCCACCGCGCGCTGGGCGCGGAGCCGGTTGGTGTGGGCGTGCTGGAGGACGTCCAGGGCGTCGCCGACGGTGCGGTGGGTGCGGGCCCCGCTGGCCCGGTCGGTCAGGATTACGGCGGCCTGCTCGTCCCGGTACTCGGCGGCGATGTGCCCGGCCGCTCCCCACGGGCCGTCCGGCAGCGGTGCGGTCCACCCGATCGGCTCGCCCTGGTGGAGCAGCTGGTGGACGTCCTCGGCCTGCGGGTCGTCCCAGGAGGCCAGCAGCCAGTCCTCGCCGAACGTCAGGCTCAGGTCGTCCAGGCGGTCCGGCTCGCCGAACCGCACGGTCGGGATCGTGCACGCGCAGCGGCG
>NZ_JBVHLF010000218.1:0-3064 GCF_055559155.1 Kitasatospora sp. NPDC024654 | reverse complement strand
CGCCAAGCCCTTCCGCTGGACCTACGACGGCACCCCACTCAAGGAGGCAGCCTGATCAACACCCCTCCACGAATTAACGCGGAGCAGCACTAGTCCGAATCACGCAGGTCAGGGCCTATCTCGTCCACCCTGCATGACGCCTGATGTCGTCTCATGACACCCAATCCGTGAGAGGCGCGTGAGAGGCAGCGCGCGAGCCGGAGTTCGAGAGTGACTTGCATCACATCCGATTGTAAGGGCTGTCCCGCTCCCTTGGGCCCCTGATGTTCCTCGCCGCGGCGCTGCTGTAGCCGTCGACTCCGGGCCAACCGATAATCAGCGGTCACGCAATTCGGCGCTGGCGATTCTTGTGACCAGGCAGTGCTCTGCTCGCGGGCAGACAGGCGGCAGTGATCCTTGCCAGACCTCCTCATCGCGTCGAGCCCGTCACGCCAAGTCGCTATCGTGCTGTCGTGACCGGTTCTGCACAACGCCCGCTGCTCTTCCTCGATGTCGATGGACCGCTTATCCCATTCGGCGCGGCGCCGCAGCAGTATCCGACGTATCAGGCTGGCCCCGAAGTGCAGGGAAGCGACTCGAGTCCGCTTCTGGCCAGGATCAATCCCGAGCACGGGCCCCGGCTGGCGGCGCTACCGTGTGATCTGGTCTGGGCCACGACGTGGATGGCCGACGCGAACGAGTGCATCGCGCCACGGATCGGTCTGGCGCAGTTGGCCGTGGTGATCTGGCCAGAGCCGTCTGACGTCGATGAACAGGACGAGCGGAGGGGGTTGCACTGGAAGACCCGCGCTCTTGTCGACTGGGCAGCGGGGCGCTCATTCGCCTGGGTCGACGATGAGATCACCGACACCGATCGAGCCTGGGTCTCCGCACACCACCGAGGACACGCCCTGCTCCATCGCGTCGATCCGCGTCAGGGCCTTACCGATGCTGACTTCGTCGCTCTCAACGCATGGCTGCATCAGGCGGGAACACAGTTGACGGGCGATGGGATTGGTTCGCGGCGGTAATCCGGTTGCGGCCGAGCGGGTGCGGCTGGCAGCATCCGCCGCATGACGAACAGAATCGAGTCCCCTTCCCGCTGGTGAGCGCGACCAGCGAGCGCAACGCGCTCGACCCCCGGATATCGTTGTACGACCACGCATCCCGGCTGCTCCAGCGAGCCCCGGATGGGCCGCTGCCCGACGGCGGCCGCCCGTTCCCCGATGAGCTGGACCAGCCTTGCCGCACACGTTCCCGGCGTGGCGAGTGGCAGGAACGCCGGGCCGAGCTCAGGCGCCTGCTCAACGCCTTCTTCGCCGACCCGGACAGTTCTCTCGACACTCTCCAGACAGAGTTGTGCAAGTTGGACGTGTCGGACCGGATGATCTTCCAGGTCCTGGAGTCCCTGCCCGCACCGGACCCACACCGGGCCGTTGACACCGGAACGTCACTCCTGCGTACTGGGACCGACCGCCGCGCCGTCTGGCTCGGGCTTGGTCTTCTCGCCAGCCCCACGGGCCGGCGGATACCGAGCTGATCCGGACACTCGGGCTGCTCACGTGTTGCAGCTCCAGGGCGATCTCGGCGCTCGCGGCCATGCCGGGCACCACCCCGGATCTGATCTGGCTCGCCGAACGCCTCCCGGCGCAGCGACGCTCCGAATCCGTAACCGCCTTGTGCGCCCGAGCAGATGAGCCGCAGGCCCGCGAGTGGCTGCTGCACACGCCTCCGGACGAAGTGCACACCGCACCATCCCAAGCCCGCGAGATCGCCGAAGCAGCGCACCTGACCGAAGCACTCGACCGCAGTCCTGACGATGAGCGCATCCTCGAGCAGGCGGCTCGACTGCTGGCCGCCATGACCGGCGCCAACGACTACCGGGCGCCAATCCGGAAGTACCCTGCCGCCCGCCAGGTCTACAGCAGACTGGCCGAGCGGGTCGACCGGCTGTCCCCGTCACTCGACCGCTACGCGCTCCTCGTCTCGCTCGTCCTCGACCTGCACAGTGGCCACAGCAGCCTGCTGGACTGGCCTCCGGGCGAGCGGGAGAAGACCCTGGACCGGCTCCGCGCCCTGTTGGACGACCCCCGGTGGACAGCGCAGGTCACCGCCGCACGAACGTCCCAGGACATGGGCGCGCGCCGGCGGGCCGCGTGGATCGACCGCATACCCAAAGAGGTGCTGACCGGCGGGAGCGAGCCCTCCGGTGAGAACGACCGACTCGCGGTGCACGTATGCGTCCTGGATCCCGTAAGCCGCGCTGGCGTGGAGGCCCGCGTCCTCGTAGACGGCAGGCCGGTGATCGCCGGAGCCTTCGACCGCGGCGTGGCACACAGCCCGGAAATACTGCTCGGCAGCGGGCAGCTGCGGGCGACCGAGGAGCCGAGAGAGGTGCAGCTCGCGGAAGCCTGGTGCACCGAGGGCTGCTGCGGCGCGCTCTACGTCACCATCGTCCGCGACAGTGACACCGTCTTGTGGCACAACTGGCGCCGGCCACCGGCCCCGAAGTCCGAACCACCGCTGCCTGAACTGCCCGACCTCCGCTTCGATGCCGCCCAGTACGACGTGGAGATCGCCCGCGCGGAGAACGACCACAGCTGGGAATGGCCGGCCCGCACGCTCGCCCGGCTGATCAGGGAACAACTGCGCCAACAGCCAGACCTGCTGGCCCAGTGGAGCTGCCAGCGGGGCTGGATCGGCACGCACTACGCCCAACGCGACCAGGTCGAGCTGAGCTTCACCTATCCGGAGCAGCCACGCTTCGGCTCCGACAGCAGCCCCTGGGTGCAGTTCATCTGGAGCATCCCGGACAACGGCACCCCACCAGAAGAACAAGCGAACGCGGTCCTCCAACAGCTCGCCGCGGCACGCCCAACCACCTACGCGCGCCTCACCGGCGGCAGCCGCGAGGCCGCAGAAGCTCTCGGCTTCACCTGGCCACCGGAACCCGACTGAACCCGACCTGCCGCCACCGTCGGCTCCCAGCCCCGGTCATGTCCCCCTTCGTGGTGTAGCCGATCAATCAGCGGGCGCGTTGGTGGTGTTGGGTAGCGCGGGGGCGCTTTCTGGGAGTTTGGTGGGG
>NZ_JBVHLF010000217.1:0-3224 GCF_055559155.1 Kitasatospora sp. NPDC024654 | reverse complement strand
ACGGCCGGTGAAGGCCCAGCCGACCGAGTACTCCCAGCGAAACGTCGGCGAGGCGCGACCCCCGGCCGAGGCGATCCACTCCAGCAGCTCGCGGGGGAACCCGGCCCCGTCCACCCTGACCAGCAGCTTCTGCCGCCTCCACCACGGCAGCGACAAGCCGCTCAACCACCGCCGGTTCGGCGACCCGACCGCGATCGTCACGGCCGCCGCGTCCGCGCACGCCCAGTTCTGCACCGCCTGACCGACCGGCCTGACCACCGTGCTCCATCCGCCCGTCGCGGGTGGGGTGCGGTGGCCGGACCGACCGGCCCCACGGAAAGGGCTCCCCGATGAACCGCTTCGATCACAGCACCACCGTCACCGCCCCCGATGGCCGCGTCCTCCTGCAGATACGCGGCGGCGGCCAGTGCGCAGACGGACTGACCGACGAGCAGCTCCGCGAGCAGATCCGAGACAACATCCTCCGCGAACTTCGGTGGGACATCCAGATCTTCCGTACCCGCTGAGCGCCCGACCACCCGAAGGCGTCATCGATCAGGAAGGAGGCCAGCCATGCCCGCACTGCTCACCGCACCATCCGCGTTCGACCTGGACACGGCCGGCCTGCTCCTGGTCGCCGAGGTCGAGCAGTACCTGCGCAGCATCGCCACCCCGGCGCCCGACCCGGCCGCCGCCCTGCTCGCCCCGACCGTCTGCCGGTACGGCCAGGTCGTCCAGGCCTGGCACGCCGGGATCGAGCGGCCCGAGCCGACCCTGCTCGACCGGATCCGCGGCCGGCACCCGGTCGCCGAGGTGACCGTCGCCCAGCACCTCGACCTGGTCTCCCGGTATATCCACCAGCACGGCTGGATCCAGGGCGCGCTGTGGGACGACCGCGGCGCCGTCTGCCTGCTGGGTGCACAGATCCGCGTACTCGCCGCCGGCTACGGCACACCCGCGACCGTCACCGAGGCCCGGCTGCAGATCGGCAACCAGCTCGGCCGCCAGGGCGAAGGCCAGCCGGTCGACCGCTGGAACGACGCCGCTGGCCGGCGGGCGGTCGACGTCCAACAGCTCCTTCAGCGCACCGCGGCCCGTGCCCGCTGACTGGCGCCGCCCCCATCCACCCCACGTGAGGAGATCACGATGCTTCGCCCTGCCCCGATCCCGCTGACCGTGCCCCAGAGCGGCGCGGCCCCGGTCACCGTCGAGGCGCAGCTCGTCGCGCCCGGCCTTTGCATCCACGCCACTGTCACGGTTGAGGACGATCGGCCGCCGTCCGACCAGTGGCGGCTCGCCCACCACTCCGGCCGGCTGCTCGCCTACTTCCCCACCGAGGAGCAGGCCTGGCAGGCCGGTACCGCTGCGGCACGGCTCGCCGACTGGACCCGCAGTGTCGAGGAGCTCGTCAGCCTCGCCAACACGGGCGAGGTCGACCTGTTCGAGCTGTCCGACCTGATCCGCGAGAGCGGCGGCGTGTTTCTCCGCCGCCGTGACGCCGCGCTGACCACCTGACCAGGAGGCCGCCATGGACCCATTGATCGTCCGCTGGGATCGCCTCGTCATTCACCCGAAGAAGGCCGGCGGCGACACCATCGTCTGCTGCCTCACCGAAGACGGACGCCCGGTCGCCCTGTTCCTCAACGACGAGTACCGCGAGGCGCTCGGCCTGCAACTGGTCGAGCCCGACCCGACCAACTGACACCGTACTGGCGCCTCTCAGCCGACCAAGAGCGCGAGCACGAAGAGCACGACCACCAAGCCAACCACAGCCAGCCACCCTTGTCGGCCGGCGAGTCCTTGTCCGCAGCTGCGCCCGCTGGGCTGGTGGCCGCTGCTGCTGTTGATCCAGCCGAGATTGTCACCGCCGTGGTGATGGCCCCCGTGATGGTGGCCACCGAATCCGCCGCCGTGGTGGCCCCCGAAGTCCCCGCCGCCGTGCCCTCCGCCGTCCATCCCGCACCCCCAGGTAGTAGCCGTACGCACAGCCTGGCACCGCGACTCCCCGCAGAACCTCAAGACAACCTCTGAGCCTGGGCCGTCGCGCCCGGGGCGGCCCGTCACCAGGGGACGTGCATCCGAGCGAACGCAACGTACAAGGCCAGACGGAGGACTGCCGCGGTGATCGCCTGGGCCACAAGAGCGCCCATTACGGCGCGCCGCCATCGCCGCAGAGTCGGACCGGCTTTGACGGCCCCTCTCCAGGCACTCCCGATCCCGAATAGCAGGAAGAGGAAGAACCCGGCTGCGGGCACACTCCCCGCGAGCCAGCCCTCCAGCCCGATCAGCAGCCCGCCAAAGAGCACGAGCCCTGCGATGTCAGCTTTACCCGATCTCTCCTGTACCTGACCCATTTCCCCCACCCGGCTGTCAACCGCCACCGCGCACACCGCGGCGGCCCCGGCTCATCCGAACACGCAAGTGACGGCCATCGCTAGGGAGATCACCAGCACGCGACCTGTTGGGGATCGGATCGTCATCGCCCCGTCATGACCCCCGTCAACCGGCCGCCGCACCCTGCGGCGCCTCCACCCCAAGGAGCAGCCCATGACTGGCCCCGCCAGCGATCTTGCCACCATGCGGCGCATCATCGCCCAGCACATCTGGGCCGCCGTCACCACCAACCCGCCCAGCGACGACAGCGACGCCCTCACCCGCACCGCCGCGGTCTCCGAGACCGCCACCGAACTCCAGGCCGCGCTCGACAACGCCGGAATCGACCTGGGCGACGAACTGGATCGTCTGGCCGCCGCCCACTTCCCGGCGGAGCTCGGCCACCCCGCCCACCGCTGACCGATTTGGCCTGCCATCCCGCGCGGCAGGCCCTCACCCGAAGGAGCACCCGATGGATGACACCCCCAGCCTCCTTGGCCCGGTCACCGAGCAGGACATGACCCGCTGGCAGCTGAAGGGCACCAAGGTTCTGGCCGAGCTGCTCACCGAGGCGTTCCGCGCCAAGCTGCCCACTCTGGACTGGCGGATCGGCACCGGCAGCAGCCTGACCGGCACCGTGCAGCAGCCGACGTTCGGCGCCGCCGAGAAGCGGGCCGCCTTCGACCAGTGGGCCCGCTACCTCGACGCTGTCGTCTGGCCCGAGACCATCGACCCCGCCGGCGGCACCCGGCTCCGCGCGAAGGCCGAGGACCACCTGCCTCGATGTTTCATCACGTCGCTGTTGATCGGTGACTGTTTGTCACGGCATGGGAAAGGTGCCCTGCCACCTGCGATGATCCGGCTTGTCTAGG
>NZ_JBVHLF010000216.1:0-3279 GCF_055559155.1 Kitasatospora sp. NPDC024654 | reverse complement strand
CCGCCAAGCCCTTCCGCTGGACCTACGACGGCACCCCACTCAAGGAGGCAGCCTGATCAACACCCCTCCACGAATTAACGCGGAGCAGCACTGGACGGCGACGAGGCCAAAGCGACACCCAAGACCCTGCGCTACCGCATCCTGCACGTCCCGGCCCGGCTCGTACGCGGCCAGCGCAGACGCCGCCTGAAGATCCCCTCGACCTGGCCCTGGGCCGACGCCATCGTGCGGGCCTTCACCCGCGTCCAGGCCCTGGCCCGACCCACCTGACCAGCACACCTGGCCCCGTCGAGCAGTGAGAGGAGGTCGACCCGCAGTCCACCGGGCCCGTGGAACCCGGCGTCACCGGCACGACAGCCGACGCGCAGTCCTACCCGACACCGCCCCGGGAACGGACCAACGCGACATCACAGGCATGAGATCAACCGGCCGCTGCCGTGAAACATCGAGGCGGGGGCGGTGGAGTCGGCTCAGGAGGCCGTCGCGGGCACGAGGTGGTCGAGTCCCTGCGCACTGCCCGTCGCGGCCTCGATCGAGCGCGGCAGCATGATGCTCTCGTAGGCGCGGACGGCGTCGTCGACGCTGGATTCGGTGACGAGGGCGCGGGCGAGGTCGGAGCCGTCGAGCATGGCGAGATTGGCGCCCAGCCCGACCGGGGGCATCAGGTGGGCGGCATCGCCGAGCAGTGTGACGCCGGGAACGTGCTCCCAGGCGTGCGGGGCGGGCAGGACGAAGAGGGGCCGGTTGGTGAATCCGTTGTCGCTGTGGCGCAGGACGCAGCGCAGGCTCTCGTCCCAGCCGTCGAACATCCTCAGCAGGTGCGTCCGCACGGCCCGCTGGTCGCCGAGGTCGATGCCGGCAGCCGCGTGCCAGTTCTCCGGCGCGCGGAGCGCGATGTAGGCGCGGATGTGGCCGTTGCCGTTGCGTTGGGCGACCAGGGACCTGCCGGCGCCCTTCGCCAGCATCGATCCGTTGCCGACCAGCCGGGCGAGGTTGGGATGGCGGGTGTCGCAGTGGTCGAATCCGGTCTCGACGAAGGTGACGCCGGTGTAGCCGGGTACGGCGTGCGACAGGGCCGGGCGGACGCGCGACCAGGCACCGTCGGCACCGACCACCAGGTCGAAGTCCTCGGTGGTGCCGTCGCCGAAGAGTAGCCGGCAGGTGCCGTCCGCCAGCGGGATGACCCCGCTGACGGCGCGGTCCCACCGCACCGTGCCCTCGGGAAGCGAGTCCAGGAGCAGTCCGCGCAGTCGGCCTCGGTCGATCTCCGGCCGGCCGCCGTCGGCGGACGGTCCCTGATGCGCCAGGAGGGCGGCAGTGGCGAAGTCGAGCACGCGCCACTCCTCGCCTTCAGGGCGCGAGAGGGCGTGGAACCGGTCGAGGAGGCCCGCCGCCCGCAGGGCGGCCTGACCGGTGCCGGCATGCAGGTCGAGGGTGCCGCCCTGCGGGCGGGTGTCGGCGGAGACCTCGCGTTCGAAAACGGTGACGGAGCGGCCGTGTCGCTCAAGGACACGGGCGCAGGTGAGGCCGCCGAGGCCCGCGCCGACGATCGCGATGCGGGGATCACGAGCAGAGTTCATGGGAGCCGCCTCGGGAGGTGGGTGAGCTGCCGGGAGGTCCGGCCCCACCAAGAAAGCACACTCACAAAATAAGTGCAATGACTAAACTTTCCTAGTCGCTGCACAATTGGGTACGATGGGCGAGTGACCGAACCGACCGGGCGCCGCGAGCGCAAGAAGGCCCAGACCCGCCGCTCCCTGGCCGACGCCGCACTCGAGCTCTTCCTCGACCGCGGCTACGACCAGGTCGGCGTCAAGGACGTCGCCGACGCCGCCGACGTCTCGGTGACCACCCTCTTCAAACACTTCTCCGGTAAGGAAGCCCTGGTCTTCGACCAGGACGACGACCTGGAAGCAGCACTCGTCGCCGCCGTGCGCGAACGCACCCCAGGCACGTCGATCCCGCAGGCTCTGCGCGAACACATCCTGCTGAAGCAGACCCAGCTCGCCATCCATGCCACGGATCCGCGGTTCGCCGACTTCACCCGCCTGGTGCGGGAGACCCCCGCGCTACGCGACTACGCCCACCGCATGTGGACACGCCACGAAGCGGCCCTGACAAGGGCCATCGCCGAGGCCGCAGGTGCGCCCGACGACGACGTCAGCTGTGCTGCCCTGGCGCATTTCGCCCTCGAGGCCCGCAGCCTCATCCTGCGGCACGCCGAGCCGCGCCGAGCCGCCGACGAGGCCTTCGCCTTGCTCGAACACGGCTGGGCAGCCTCCCACCCGGGCAACTGACCCGGTCTGCGCGGGGCCCCGGTATGCGCGGACACGTTGTGCGCACGGGGTGATCATCGCCAGGGCGGCGCAGCTCAGGCACGACGACGAAGAGCGCGGTCCGGTCCTGAAGCTCGGGGGAGGTGACCGGCCGTCGGACCGGGCGGGGAGCGACGAGCCGTGTTCCGAGTCGTTGGCCAGTCGGTGGTGATCGCCGCCCTGTAGGTTTCTGATCATGAGCGATGACTGGCGGACGGACCGGATCGGTAGTGCCCTGCGGGGGGAGAATCCCTGCGTGTTGAGGCGGCTCGGGGCGGGGTTCGCCGTGATCGGGGATGTTCAGTTCCTTCCCGGATACTCGGTGCTTTTGGCCGATCAGCCAGAGGCGCAACGGCTGTCGGACCTTCCCCGGCCGAAGCGACTGGCGTTCCTGGCCGACATGGAGCGACTGGGAGAGGCGGTCGAGCGTGCCTGCCGTCGGCTGGATCCGGCGTTTCGGCGGGTGAATCTGGAGATTCTCGGCAACACCGACGGGTTCCTGCACGCGCATGTGTGGCCGCGGTACGAGTGGGAGCCCGCCGACCTCGTGGGGATGCCGGTATGGCTGCATCCGCGTGATCGTTGGCGCGACGAGCGGTTCAGGCTCGGCGCGCAGCACGAGGGGCTGCGCGAAGCGATCGGCGCCGAACTGGATCAGTTGGCTCGGGAGAGCTGAGCTGACGGCCCTCCGGTCCGCCGGTCCGATCTCGGCGGACCGGACCTCGGCGGGAGGGTCGAGCCGTGTTGTCCACGGCCGGACGGGTTGACCGGGCGGGGCCGAGGGCTTCCAGCCGCTCGATCTGTCCGGTGGTGAGCCTGTCGCGCCCGGCTGGGGTGTTGTCGAGCGCGCGGGCTCCGGCCGCCCTGGTGGTCATGTCCCCCTTCGTGGTGTAGCCGATCAATCAGCGGGCGCGTTGGTGGTGTTGGGTAGCGCGGGGGCGCTTTCTGGGAGTTTGGTGGGGTA
>NZ_JBVHLF010000215.1:0-3289 GCF_055559155.1 Kitasatospora sp. NPDC024654 | reverse complement strand
CATCTGGGAACATTGGACTTCATAGCGGCCAAGGAGAACGCCGTTTTCCTGGGACCGCCGGGCACCGGCAAGACACACGTCGCGACCGGGCTCGCCGTCCGGGCCTGCCAGGCCGGACACCGGGTCGCGTTCGCCACCGCCGCCCAGTGGGTCGACCGCCTGGCCGCTGCCCACCACAGCGGCCGGCTCCAGGACGAGTTGGTCAAGCTCGGCCGCTACCCGCTGATCGTGATCGACGAAGTGGGCTACATCCCGTTCGAGGCCGAGGCCGCGAACCTGTTCTTCCAACTGATCTCGAACCGCTACGAGAGGGCCAGCGTGATCGTCACCTCGAACAAGCCCTTCGGGCGCTGGGGAGAGGTCTTCGGCGACGAGACCGTCGCCGCCGCCATGATCGACCGACTCGTCCACCACGCCGAGGTCCACTCCCTCAAGGGCGAGTCCTACCGCATGCGAGGCCGCGAACTCGGCCGCGTCCCCAACGCCACCGACAACGACTGAACAAGACCACCGACGACACAAGAGGGTCAGAACTCAACCGTCCAAAGTGGGTCACGGTTCAGCCGCCGCCGACAGTCACAGCTCCGCCTCGGGGACACCTGGCCCGAGGCGGCTGCTGAGGAGCGGGATATCTGACAGTCTCCTGGCAGCCCCACCATCGTCCTGGTTCCCAAGCGGCGGCATTTGAGGACTTCGTCGACGTAACGGCCGTCGATCCAGAACTCCTCCGGGCCGCTCGGGGCTCGTGGGCCTCTTGACGCCACGGGCTGGTGCGGTTGCTGGTGGGTGCTCTCAGCCGGTCTTATTGGCGTCGTGGTGGGCGAGTGCCTCTTCCGCTGTGACCGGGGTGAACGGGTCGAGGGTGGTGACGGCGAAGCGTCGCAGGCGCAGGTAGCGTTCGCCGGTTTCGGTGAGGGTCCAGTGGTGGCGGGTGCGCGCGGTCATGGGCTGGCCTTCGCGCGTGATGCCCTCCCAGGCGAAGTCGACCGAGAGGTGGTGGATGCCGTCTGTTCCGGGGGTGATGGTGAGGTCGATGAGGTGGTGGGTGCTGATGTCGACCAGCTGGGCGGCGTCCGCGTACCAGGCAGCGACCTCGTCGAAGGTGTGCAGGACGCGGCCGTCGGAGAGGGTCATGGCGAGGTCGGCGTCCAGGAGTTCGCGCAGCGGCTCCGCCTCGGCGGCGGGCTGCTCCAGGAGCGAGAGCCAGTAGTGGACGAAGGCGAGCACCCGGTTCTCGGAGTAGGCCTCGACGAACGGCGTCTCCTGGTACCTCCGAGGTGACCGCTCTCTTCTCGACGATCACCGACCGGTACGCCCGCGAGTACGAGTCCGCGGCCGCCCACCACGGCCTCACCCCGCAGCAGGTCAAGGTGCTCATCGCCCTGGAGGGCGCTGCCCTGCCCATGCGGCGCATCGCCGAGCGCCTCGGCGCCGAGCCCTCCAACCTCACCGGCATCGTGGACAAGCTCCAGGCCCGAGGCCTGCTCGAGCGCCAGCCCGATCCCGGCGACCGGCGAGTCAAGCTCCTGGTCATCACGGACACCGGCAGGCAGATCGCCGAGGATCTGCTCGACCGCCTCCGCTTCGCCCGCGACCCACTCGCCGCCCTCGACGAGAACCAGCGACGCAACCTGCGCGACCTGCTCCAGCTCATGGCCGACACCTGAGGACAAAAATCTGCCTCTGCCCCTGCCTCTGCCTTGGCCGCCAGGCCGGGTGCTGGGCTCGTCGCCGATTGGGCCGGCCGCCTGGACTTCAGCTCGCGGACCTGGCCGTGCGTGATGGTGCTGCAGTTCGCGGTGATCACGCCGGTGTAGCCGGCCGGCTTCCAGCTGCTCGACCCGGCGTACGGGCTGCGGGTTCCGGGCGGCCCGGGGCGCGGGGGGGACGGTGGCCTCGGGGTTCTCGGCCGACCCGGCGGGCGCCGATCACCCAGGTCATAGCGATGCATGCAGTCAAGGCACGCTGGGCACGTGGAACGCCCGTCCCGCGGATTCGGAGATAAGCCCTCCACGGCAGGCTGCCTGATGGCCCTAAGGTCGACTCTCGCTCTGCGGCTTTGCGGCTTCACTCTCGATGGTGGTGAGCCACTGGGCGACGACGGTGTCGATGAACCCGTCGGTGACCTCGCCCCGATCGAGGAAGAGCCGCGCCAGGACCGGGCCGTAGAGCAGGGTGTACTCGTCACTGTCGATCTGGACGCCCGAGGGCTCCAGGAGCCTATTGAGGGCCGCGTGGCGGTCCTCAACGATCCGGACGAGCGCCTGGGCGCTGTCGGGGTCATGGTCGGCCTGGGCGGTGACGGCCAGTACGGCGGTGCGGATGGCCGGGTCGCCGACGCCGGCGCGCAGGCTCTTCAGCCAGGCGGTGGCGACGGTGCGGACATCTCTGCCCGGTTCGGGGTAGGTGCCGAGGTCGGGGCCTTCGAGGATGAGGTCGAAGAGCAGGGCGGCGCGGTTGGGCCAGTGCCGGTAGAGAGTCTGGCGGGTGACGTCGGCGCGTTCGGCCAGCAGGGCGTAGGTCAGCCCGGTCGGCCCGACGTCGGGCAGCAGTTCGCGCGCGACGGCCAGGACCCGGGTGCGGGTGCGCTGGACGCGCGGATTGCTGAGGGTCGGCTGGCGTCGATGGACGGGCGGCATGGACGGCATGCCTTCATCTTACCCACAGATCATACGTATTGTGTGATACAGGTCACTCGCCAATTCACACGCAGTGCGCGATACACCTGGAAGGACAATCAGACGGACTGAATGATTTCGGGTCGTGTGCTGTTCCTCCTCTCCCCAGGGAGTACCTGATGTCTTCTGCGATCACCTTCTCCGAGTACGGCACGCCGGACGTGCTCACCCTCTCCCAGGTCCCCACCCCCGAGCCGGGGCCTGGCCAGGTCCGCATCCGGGTGAAGGCCACGGCCGTCAACCCGATCGACGTGCGGATCCGCGCCGGGATGATGCAGGGCTTCTTCCCCGTCGACTTCCCGATGGTCCCGGGCTGGGACGTGGCCGGTGTCGTGGACAAGGTCGGCGAGGACGCGAGCGCCTCGGTCGGCGACGAGGTCTTCGGCGTCGCCTCCGTCGGCGGCTACAGCGAGTACGCCGTCCTGGAGCGCCCGGCGGCCAAGCCGAAGGAGCTGTCGTTCGAGACCGCGGCCGGCATGGTCACGGTCGGCGAGGCCGCCTACCGCGCGCTGAAGCACCTAGTGCTGCTCCGCGTTAATTCGTGGAGGGGTGTTGATCAAGTGGCCGGGCCGCCGAGGTAGAGGCCGCAGGCACAGTCGAAGCAGTCCTCG
>NZ_JBVHLF010000214.1:0-3324 GCF_055559155.1 Kitasatospora sp. NPDC024654 | reverse complement strand
AAGACGGCAGACTCTTGCCCACGACCAGCACGAGCACCCCGGAAAGCCGCCACGCCAGCCCCTCCGACCAGCACGTTCGAAGATGGCGAAGGCTCTATGAAAGCAACTGTCGGCACCCGCTCGTGAGCGGCTGTCAGGGGATGTCGCCCTGCCAGTACCACCGCTGCGGATCCTGCGGGCCGGGGCCGTAGCAGGCCCGGCCGCCGACGCCGAAGGCGCCGATCTCCGTGACCAGCGCGGCGCCGGCGGCGAGGTCCTCCGCGTTCCATCCCGTGACGTCCAGCCACAAGCCGTCCAGCGGGCCCGCCACCAGCATCCGGTACTCGTACCCCGGCCGGGAGCCGGGGCAGGGGTCGTCGTGGTCCGCCCCGTACACCCGGCCCCGCATCAACCACTCCCGGTCCATGCTGGGTGGCGCCGATGCCGTGTTCGATCCAGCCGATCGGGTCGCCGTGGAAGAGGAGGTAGTGGACGGTGTGGTCGGGGCTCTGGCTGCTCCAGGCGGTCATGGCCCAGCCGTTGCCGAGCAGGTCGGTCATCGGGCGCCGCATGTCCCAGCGTCCGAGGCGCTGCAGGGGCGGGGCGGGCATGATCTCGGTGTTGGTCGCGGCAGTGCGCTGCATCAGCGGCGTCTCAGTCTCCGCCGCGCTTCGCGGCCAGAGGGCCACCCTGGAACGGCTCCGCGTCGACCGCCAGCTCGAAGAAGCCCTCGTCCACGGCCCGGACCCGCTCCACCTGGCCGAGGTCTTCGGCCTGGCCGAGAAGACCGCCATCCGCTACGCGGACTCCGCCCGGGCCATCCTGACGCAGACCGCCGAAGCCTCGGCCGCTCCCGGGCGACGCGCAACCTGAACCTGGGCAGGCACAGCCACAGGCGCAGTCGACGGACCGAGTGAAGCCCTCGACAGAGGCACCTGATACCAGTGGTGCCATGGAAGCCTTCGATGACGAACCCCATGCCAAGGACCTCGATGCCCTTCAGGCTGCTTTCCCAGTTGAATGGCGCGAACCGCCCCTGGGGGAGGAAGGCGTTGCGGCCTGGGAGGACGAGCACGGCGTCCGGCTGCCAGAGCCCTATCGGAGCTTCATCGCGCACATCGCCAACGGCTCCTCCTATGGCCCACCCGAGGACGGGGGCCTCCTTCCTCTCGGCTGGCTCCCACCAGGCTGGCCCGACCAAGGGGACCGCGACCCCGCAACCGCCTTCCCGCTCGAACAGGCATGGCCCTGGGAGGACGAGGACGCCCCCGCAACCGACTTCCACCAGCGCACGGTCGACGTCTACAACCACGGGTCCGTCGTCCTGGGCACAGACGACGAGCTCTCCTACTGGCTCCTGGTGATCACCGGGCCGCAACGCGGGAAGATCTGGCTTGTCGCGGAGGTCGGCGCCTACCCCTACCCAGGTCCCGAGGCCATCGGCTTCCTCGAATGGGTCCAGCGCTGGCAGACCGGTAGCGGCTGGTGGGAGTGAGCCCAGCCCGGCTCGGTCGTTCATCACACCGTCGTTCACGAGCCGGGCACAAACCCCGCCACGGGCCGTGCCCCTGCCCATCGTGAACGTCGCAGACAGCCGGCTCCCACCACCACGCAGAACATCGCCCAACAGATACCGTGGCTTCGGCACGAACCCGCGGGTCCGTCCCAGGGATCGCGGTGACTGACCCTCGGGTTCCCGCTGAAAGCGCTTCAGTTTTCGCAAACTCGCGGGGCTCCGGGGGGGCCGGTAAGAACTCTGTCACCAGCCGCAAACGGTGCTGATCAGTCCTCGGACCTGGTGGGTTGGGGCAGTTCCGGCGTGCTGGTCGCCTCAGCGTCGTCCGGCCGATCCGCGGTCCGTGCGAAGGCAGGGAGGCGTGGGGACGAAGGGGTCGGGCGCCGCCCAAGGACGGCGCCCGACACGATGTGCCAGCTTCACGACAGCATGTTGACCTTGTACTGCATGATCCGGTAGTTCTTCGGGTCGCACCATTGGCTGACCACGATGTGGAAGTTGCCGAACGTCGAGCCGGGGATGACGAACCCGCCGTACGGGCAGGCGACGAAGTTGTCCACCTCCTGCCCCAGACTGCCGGGCAGGATCATCGTCTGCTCCAGCGTCCTGGTCAGGTCCGAGGTCGGCAGCGGGAAGACCATTGACCGGATCGACCCCGGGTTCATGTTCAGCCATGTGAGGACGTACTTGCCGTCCATGGCGCGGAAGCAGATCTCGCCCCACTCGCGGGTGCCGAAGACCGTCGTCGGAGGCGCGCCCCACCGCCAGCCGCCGTTGGCGTAGCCCCACGGCTCGTAGGCGGCCGGGTTGCCGAGGCTGTCTTTGCGTACCCGGTGCAGCAGCATCCCCGATTCCACTTTGCGGTTGAAGACCGTGGACAGCACGTAGCAGTAGCCGTCACCGGCCACGGCGTAGGTCTTCTGCTGGAACTGACCGCCGTGCAGATCGGCCGGCCACTGGCACAGGAACTGCCAGGTCTCGCCGTTGTCGGTGGAGCGCCAGAAGTCGGTGTGGTGGGTGTCGTAGAGAACGCCGCGCATGAGGTGCATGTACATGACGCCGTCGACGACGAACACATCGGAGGGGATCGCTGTCGTCCGGCCCCCGGGGGCCGGGTTGTGCGGCTCGTTGACAAGGCTGCGGGCGTGGGCGCCGCCGACGCTGCCGTCGATACGCAAGTTGTTCACATCCGCGCTGCTGGAGCGCAGGCCGACCGGGGCGTGCCAGTCGCCGGCGCCTACCTGGTCGCCGCTGAAGGTGTCGCCGCAGACGAACAGCATGGTGCCGTTCGGGCATCGTACGGGAATACCGAGGTCGGTCCACGGCGCGCCGAACGGGCCGGTCTCGACCGGGCCGCTCAGGTTCTTCACCTTGGTCGCGAACGTTGGGCTGGACGGGTCGTTCGGCCCGCCGGCCATCGCAATCGGGGTAACCGAACCGACGACTCCCGCCCCCGCGGCGACGCCGATGCCGATTTTGAGGAGCTTACGGCGGGAGTACCCGCTGGTCGTCGTGTCGTTCTCGTCCGACGGACGTGTCATGCTGTCGACGCCTTTCAGATTCGACTCACTTGCACCAGGAGATGCCCTCCGGTGCCATCGTCCTTGGCGATGGAGTACGGGCCACAGTCGTCGACTGTCCTCTCGGGGCTTCACCGCGCGCAGCCGTACGATCCCGGACTCACCCACACGGGTGACGCCCGCGCAAGATCACCATCGTTTGCGGCTGGTGACAGGGTGCTGTCACATTGACCGATGAGTGAGATGATCTTCGGGTTGGTCTGGCCGGGGAGTGGTCTGTCGTGGAGAGCGTGTCGCCGTCGTACAGGG
>NZ_JBVHLF010000213.1:0-3348 GCF_055559155.1 Kitasatospora sp. NPDC024654 | reverse complement strand
CAAGCGAATCTCGAATGCCTGACCGGCAGAGATGCCCCAATGTCACCCCATCGAGCGACGCCAAACCCGGCATTACGGCGCGAACCGCACTCTCAGCGCTCTTCCTTGGCCTGCCCTACGCGGTGTATCCGCAAATCGCCTCGGATTTGCGCGGCGCCGACGTCGTGGGCGTGCTGTATGCGGCGATCCCGGTCGGCAGCGTGCTGGCTGGGCTGCTGTCCGGGACCTTCACCCGGGCTCGCCGTTACGGCGCCGCGATCTGCGGCGCGGTCTGCTGCTGGGGCGGGGCGATCGCTGGGTTCGGCCTGGCCCGGTCCCTGGCAGCGGCTTCGGGCCTGCTCGTCCTGGCTGGCGCCGCGCTCACGGTGCTGAGCGCGTTCCGCAAGTCCGCGCTCCAAAGCGTCGTCACCGACAAACTGCGGGGTCGCCTCCAGGGCGCCGACACAGTCATCGCCGCCGGCGGCCCCCGCCTCGCGGGCCTGGCCCACGGTGCAGCGGCCTCCTTGATCGGTCCCACATGGGCAGTCACGGGCGGGGGCCTGCTGGTGGTCGCAGTGATGCTGGCGCTGTATCTGACGGTCCCGGACTTCCGACGCTTCGAACGGTGAACGGCCAAGGTGCTGTCAAGCACAGGGTGCCTACATCAGCGAAAGTCACCTCTCCGGCATCAGCTTGGCATTCAACCTTTGAGCCTTCTGCTGTGCCCCACCATGGGTAAGTGAGGCACGTGGCTGCAAGTTGTTTCGCGCTACTTTTCCCAGACCGGTACAGAAGGTAGACCCAGCTCGGCCCGGGCCCGGTCCGTCAGCTCCTGGATGAGGCCTGTCTTCGCCCATGTGTAGTCGCCGGGTGTCGCACCGGTGGTGGCAATGGTCTGTTTGAGCTGCGCGTATCGTGCGGCTTCGTCCGGGTGCGCGCGGAGATAGTCGCGCAGGATCCGCTGGTTGCGGGTGGGCCAACTGCTGATGGTGACCACATGCAGGATGTGTGTCCTTCGGCCGTCGGTTGCGCGCACGTAGAGCAGGCGGTCGGTCATGCCGTTGAAGTGGGGCTGATAGCCCAGAGCTGCCAGCGTTTGTTCGTGTTCCTGGGCGACGTCCAAGTTGTTGCAGGCGGCCATGAGATCGATGATCGGCTTGGCAGCCAGCCCGGGAACGGCCGTAGAGCCGATGTGCTCGATGTCCGCGAACAGTCCCGGGAGAGCCCTACGCAGGTCCGCGATCGCGACATCGGCGCGTTTAGGCCAGGTGGGGTCGTAGGGGACTACCTCAATCTGCTGCCTGGGCGTGGGAGTCATGAAGGGCCCCTTCGTCTCGCGGTCATGGTGAGGTCGCCCTGAACCCTGACAACACGGACAGGGACTCGACGCGGGCGACACCGTCCAGCAGACTCACCCTCACGGCCTTGGGTTTGGATCACAGTCTCGACAGCGCACATGATCACCCAAAGGCCGCTCCACTGTCCGGAAAACGCCAAAACCCGTGGCCAGCTGCCGGCTCACCACGGGCAGAGGTTGAAGAACAAGGGGTAGCAGTGCAGGTGACGGCCTTCGACGAGTACGAGCGCCGGACGTGGGCCGGTCGGGCTGCCGCGTTCGCGGGGAGCTTTGCAAGACTATGCGCCTATCCCGTGCCGCAGCTGCTCGATGCCGCGGAGGTCCGAGAAGGCGCCCGGGTCCTCGATGTCGGGACCGGGACGGGGACGGTGGCCGCAGCAGCATGCAATCGGGGCGCGAAGGTGACCGCCATCGACGCCGAGCCCAGCATGGTGGAGCTTGCGCGGCAGACTGCCCCCTCCGCCGAAGTCTTCTGGGCGGTCCTGCCCGACCTGCCTTTCGAGGACGGTGTCTTCGACGCGGTGGTCGGCAACTTCGTGATCAATCATGTGGGCCGACCGAAGGACGCGCTGGCGGAGCTCCGCCGCGTGCTCCGCCCCGGAGGGCGGATCGCGCTGACGATCTGGGCCGTGCCCGCACCTGCCGGCCAGGCTTTGCTGGCGCGGGCAGTGGAGGCCGCGGGGGTGCCCCGGCCAGCGCATCTGCCGCCGCTCGCCCCAGAGGACGACTTCCCCCGCGATCCAGAGGGCCTGGCCGGGCTGCTTGCCTCAGCCGGACTGCGCGAGGCGACGTGCGAGACGCTGTGCTGGGAGCATCGGGCCAGTGCCGAGGAGTGGTGGAGTGGGCCCGCCGCCGGGGTGGCATTCATCGGCCAGATCCTGCTGAGCCAGCCTGCGGAGACCCGCGCGGAGATCAAGCGGCACTTCGATGTTCTGTCCCGGGAACTCCTCGGTGCGAACGGTCAACTGGTCCTTCCCCACGCTGCTCTACTGGCCAGCGCCCACCGCTGAGCACGAAGATTGATCAGCGACCGCACGGCCGTCGACCGGACTCCGAGTCCGCCAGCCGGTCATCCTCGCTCCTTGGCCTGGTTGAGGGTGCCTGGGCCAGGGTGCGGATGCGCAGCACCGGTGAGAAGACCAGCCACAGGGCCGACAGTGCGCCGCCGCCGGCGGCAAGTAGCAGTGTCGGGCGTAGTCCGATTGTGGTGGCGAGCAGGCCGCCGATGGTGGCGCCGATGGGGCGTATGCCGTAGTTGAGGGTGCTGTATGCGCCGGAGACCCGGCTTCGGATGTCGTCGTGGATGACGGCGGTCTGGAGCGAGTTGAGGTTGATGTCGAAGAACATCAGCCCGATTCCGGCCAGGAACTCTGACAGGGCGAGTGCTGTGCCGCGCACCCACAGCGGGCCGTCGGCGAGAGCTGCGATGGCGATGGGTGCGGGGAACAGCACGGCGCCCACCGCGATGCTCGGCCCCACCCCCCATCGGCGCGACATCCGGGGTGCGATGATCGCGCCCAGCAGTGAACCGGTGGCCCCGACGCCGAGTGCCAGGCCGATGCCGCCGGCTGTCAGGTGCAATACCCGGGTGGCGAACAGGACCGTCAGGGCAGTGCTGGAGACGAAGGTGAAGAAGTTGACGGTGGTGGCGCAGCCGAGGGTGGCCCGCAGCACCGGGTGGTGGACCACGTAGGTCATTCCTTCGCGGGCGCGGTGCAGCAGTGAGGGCTGTGCGGTGGAGGGCGGTGGCTCGTCGATGCGGATGCGCCCGATGAGAAGGGCGGAGGACAGGAATGAGAGCGCGTCGGCGAGGACGGCCACCGGAGCGCTCAGTCCCGAATCCGCAGGTAGTGGCCGACGGCTGGTCAGTTGATCTCTGTGCTGGCCGTTGGCGCCGTTGCGGTGTGTCTGGGTAGGCGGACGGCCCGGCTGTCGTGCCGGGTGGGCGGCTTTCCAGGGCGGTTACGGTGGTGCGGGCCCAGTGGGGACGGTGGTCAGGCGGCCGGCAGGTG
>NZ_JBVHLF010000212.1:0-3349 GCF_055559155.1 Kitasatospora sp. NPDC024654 | reverse complement strand
CGAGTTCGAACGCATCATCAACCAGCAGCGAGCCGAGACCCGACAGAGGGACGAAGCCGCATAGAGACGACTCTACGTTTCCAGGGGATTGACACATTGACATCGCGCACACCATGCCAACGACGTTCGTCACCCTTCGTTGCCACCGATTACGAGCCAGAGCCCACAGAAGAAAGTGTGGTGAAGCGTCCGTCGGGCAGCTTACGCAGCCAGCCCCGCCCGGCCCGCGACCTGCGCTGCCGCTGGCTCGGCCGCCGCCGTTTCCACAGCGAGCTGCTCGGCCATCCGCTGCCAGACCCGCTCGGCCCGCACCTCCTCCAGCTGCTTGGCCAGCTGTTCTTCGAGCTCGTTTAGTTCCGCGCGTCGCACGGCGACCCGTTCCGTGGTCTCGGACTCCATCATGAACCGGGTCGTAGGCGTCACCGGAGCCGGGATGTGGAGGAACCGGCGAAACCGGCCCGTCAGACGATCAAGACCCCAGACTCCCGCCCGCCACCAGCCCGAGCACCCCGACCGAGCGCCACACCAGCCCCTCCGACCAGCACGTTCGAAGATGGCGAGGGCTCAATCATCTAGGGTGCGGCGCCGATGAGCATGCTGACCGCGGGCAGGTTGTTCCACACGCCGCTCAGCAGGTAGGCGCCGAAGATCGTGTAGGTGCCGGCCGTGAAGCTCTTCTTCGCGGTGGTCAGCGTGTAGCCGGCCTGGGTGATGACCACGTTGTTCACGCCGGGGAAGTCCAGGTTGTTGCCGGCGCTGTCGCGGACGGCGACCACCAGACTCTGCACGGTGAACGTGGTGTCGGAGAAGACCTTCAGTACGGCTGAGAACGACTCGCCGGCCGTGGCGTAGGCCGGGCCGAGTTGGTCTTGCGTGACCGTCGTCATGGGCGTGGCTCCTCCGTTTGTTCGGTGTCGCTCCGTAGGATGTTGCTCATCGCCAGACCCGGATGTAGTCCGCCTGGAAGGTGAGCGGGCCGGGTGGCACCGGGCCGGGGTGGTACTCGCCGGCGTCGATGGACAGGTTGAGGATCAGGAAGGCCGTCCAGTTGGTCGGTACGCCGGTGTCGTCAGAGAAGACCTTGGTTCCGTTGACGTACCAGTCCACCGAGCTGGCGCCGTAGACCGTGCCGATGGTCAGGAAGACCAGCGGGACCACGGCCAGGGCGTTGATGTAGTAGTACTGGCCGAAGCGGACGTGGTTGGTGAGTTCCAGCAGGTTCGGGTTGTCCGGGTGGTACTCGAACGAGTCGACCTCGTTGTCGCCGTTGCGCCAGGTCCACAGCGCGGGCCAGGCCCCGAGCCCGGCCGGCATCTGGACCCGGGCCTCTATGTAGTCGCCGGTCTGGACCTGGAACGCCTCGGTGGTGCCTTCGGTGGTGATCAGCCCGGTGTCCCAGGCCTGCTTGCCGTTCTCCAGCGTCTCCGTCCCGGGAGCGGCGGTGAAGATCACCAGGCTGTTGGCGGTCGTGGTGTTGGCGGCGTGGATCCAGTCGAGCTTGTCGTCGTTCGGGTTGTGTGTGTAGTACTGGTAGGCGCTGGTGCCGGCGCTGTTCCACCGGACCGGGGAGAGCGGGTAGTCGAAGTGTTCGGCCCACACGAGGCTCCTGCCCGCGGTGGGGCCGGTGGGGGCGCCCTGGGCGGTGGCGACGACCATGGTCACCGAGGGCAGGTTGTACCACACGCCGCCCAGCAGATACGCGCCGAAGATCGTGTACGTCCCGGCGTAGAAGGTTTGCGATGTCGTCGTCAGTGTGTAGCCGGCGGGAGTGATGGTCACGTTGTTGAGGCCGACGAAGTCCAGGTTGTGCCCGAACGCGTCGCGGACCGCCACGGTGAGCGTTTGGGCGGTGAAGCTGGTGTTGGAGTGGACCGTGAGGGTGGCCGCGACCTCGTCGCCGGTGGTCGCGTAGGCGGGTGAGAGGTAGTCCTGTGTCACCGTCGGCATGATGAGCCTCCGTTGGGTGTCGTCTGGACGGTGTGGACGTAGCGCCCGGCGCGGCCTCGGGAAGAACAGGCCGACCGCTGCGTGCCACATGCCCCGCTGCGCGGCCCTCGTGCCTCGGGCGAACAGCGGGAGGTGTCTGCTGGGCGTGTCCGGATCGCCTTGGAGCACACCGGACGACCCTTCGAACGCGTGCCTCTTCCCGGCAGGCTTACTCGCATGCCACCGGTGGAGGAGCACAGTGCCGTCAGCGCGCCCGCCGTCCGCGCCGGTGCGTGCCACGTCTCAGCTGGTCACGGAGATCGTGAACGGGGCGGTGTGGTTGGCGGGGTTCGGGTCGTGCGCGCTCTGCACGCTGACCGACCCCGGCATGCTGACCGGGGGTGTGACGGAGGGTGAGACCGTAACCGGAATCAGGGCGGTGGCCGTCTGCAGCGGTTGAAGCCCCGCGGGGAACGTGCAGGTGACCACCTGTCCGGTGCAGTCGACCGTGCAAGTGCTCGGGAAGAACGGGCCGGTGGCGGTGGTCTGGGATGGAAGGGTGATCGTGACGGTGAACGGCGCGTCGGTGGTGTCGGGGCCGCTGTTGGCCACGAAGCCGTGCACGGTGGTACCGCCTCCCGGCTTTGCCGGATCGGGGTTCATCTGCATGACCGTCAGGTGGTAGTTCGCCGGGGCGGCCACGGCGCTGGGTGCCGCGGCCGCTGCCAAGGATGCGGCCATCACCATCGTCATGACTGTTCGGAACATAAGGGTCGTCCTCTTTGCCGGGGCTAGCACGTCTTTATTCGCAGGCTAATTGTGATGGTCCGTCGCGACCTCGCGACGCACTTACGCGGCCCCGCACCGGAGTCGGGCGCTCGCTTGCTTGGGCGTTGGATGTGGCTTTTCCTCATTGGCCGGCTGTCAGGAGCCAGGCAATCGAGTTAGGTGGCGCGGCGGGCCGACTTGATCGTGAGGGGCTTTTCCGCTGAGTTGCCCGATAGGCCGTCGTCTCGCTTTGGCGATGCGTGGTCATGGGTGGCGGTCGGCCGATCCCTGCCCGGGACGAGCCGCGAAGACACTGCCGCTGCCTCTTCCCGACCAGGCAGCAGGTGGCTCTGTCTGGACGGCTATTTTCCGACACAGCCGTCGTCCACTCCGCTTGCTCTGATTACAGCGCAGGTACCCAGAGCAGGGAAGAGGGCGCTCGATGCCTTCGGGGGGCGGCAACTCTCTTCACCGCGCTGCCAGGCGCTGTCACGTTAATGAGCGCGTGTCCGGCTGAGGGTGTGCCAGGGTGCGGTGGGGCGCCTGGGTCAGGGGGCGGTGGGCAGGCCGACGGTCTCGGTGACGTGGTCCCAGATGGTGAAGCGGAGGCTCATCTCGAGTCGGTGTTCGGCGGCGGTCAGAAGGTGACGTCGGG